>NZ_JAHHUL010000011.1 GCF_019008365.1 Phosphitispora fastidiosa
TTATTTTGGACAACCTCCTTTAAATGGGTTTATTACCGATGATTTTACCTTTAAATGCGGGGTTTGCTATGTTATAATTATATCCTGGAAAACAACCTTATGAAGGAGGAAGATAAAAGTGGCGTTCATGAATGCTAGAAAGCGAAACAAGAGAATAATTATCATATTTGTAGTGTTAATTTCTGTAGGGCTTTTGGGGACTACCATTCCAATGGGCTTTTCCTATATTGGAGACTATCTGGGGAACAGCAATCAGGGGACTACAGGTTTATCCGGGTCGACTGAAGATAGGGCGGTTCAGGATTATATTGAGGGTGTGAAGCTGATGGAGCAGCAAAAGCCTGATGCTGCCGGTGAGAAGTTTGCATCTGCTATCAAAGGCTTTGAACAGGTATTAGAATCTGACCCCGGGAATTTACCGGTTTTGGGTGACCTGGCCACGACATATTTTTATTCGGGAAATGTAGACAAGGCTGTTTACTATGCAGAAAAGGCGCTGGAGATTGAACCCAAATACACGACGGTAAGGCTAAATTATGCCAGATACCTGTTTTATGGCAAAAACGATGTTGATAACGCTATAAAACAGTTGGAGCAGATTGAGGAAAGCGACAGTTATTATCAGGATGTACTGCGGTTGAAGCAGGAGATAGAAAGCGCCAATTCACAACCTCCATTACCCCAAGGCAATCAACCACAACTGGAAATTCCGGAAGGGAAGAAATAAATATCAGGCATAAAAGGGTGCGAATCGATCGCACCCTTTTTATGTAGAAAGCATTTCTAGTTATTTCCGGTGGGTTTATTTGATGCACATCTGTATAATGGAAACAGAGATACATTTAAGATGTTTGAGATAAAGAGATAAAGAGATAGAGAGATAGAGAGATAAAGATAAGATGGAACAAGATCTTAGCGGAGGGATGAGTCATGGATAATTTTGCGCTGCCTACCATGAGCTCTGGCCTGGTACTGCAAAAATCGGGGAGAATACTGTTTGCTGCGGCCATGTTGTTTGTGATCTTTTCTATTATTCAGCCTGGTGTGGCAAAATCACAGATTTACAAAGGCTTTAGGGAGCTATCTAAACACAGGATGATGTGGCAGACCCGGGGTTGGAGTGAGGTGCACAGTTCAAATTTTGTAGTCCGTTATACTGCACAGGATAGCAGTATAGCCGAAATGGTTCTTGAATCTGCTGAACAGAGCTATGAACCTGTTACCCGAAATTTTGCCGGTTCATACCGGGGAAAGATACTGGTAGTTGTATATCCTACCAAGGATTCACTGGGACGGAGCTTTGGTTGGGCTGCCGATGAAAGCGCTATGGGGGTTTACTGGGCAGGGGTGATTAGGGTGCTTTCACCCAGCGCCTGGATTGAAGAGGATGACCCGGAGGTAGTTAAAGAGGTGTTTAATAATGATGGCCCGCTGGCTCATGAATTTACCCATCTGCTGGTAGACTACGAGACAGGCGGGAATTATACGCGATGGTTTACCGAGGGGATTGCTCAGTATATTGAGGCAAAGGTTACCGGATACCGAATGGATTACCGGAGTATCCGTGATTATGACGCAATATATCCCCTGTCCCGTATGGACAGAGATTTTGATAGTCTGAATGACCAGAATATGGCTTATTTGCAGTCATTCCAGATAGTGAATTATCTGGTAGAACTCTATGGCGAAGACAGTTTGCGGGATATCCTGGAACAGTTGGGCCGTGGACGGTCGATGGAAGCCAGTTTTAAGGATGTTCTGGGAATATCTTTGGAACAATTTGAACAGGATTTTGGTGAGTGGGTGATTGGGTAATTTAATAATAGATCCTGCTTATTTTTTCATAGGTTTGGGAAAAATAAAAAAAACCTTGAAGGAGGCAGGAATTTGATAAGTGATGATACTTCAATCCAAAGAAATGTTGAAAATGTTCTTAAAAACAACCGGCTGTTGCGGAATGCGGATATAAAGATTGAAACCAGGAATGGTGAAGTTACACTGTTTGGTTTTGTTGACGTTTTAGCGGAAAAGTGGGCTGCCGGAGCTGCTGTTGCCCAGGTTCCGGGAGTAACATCTGTTGATAACAGCCTTACCGTGGCAGTAGATGGGCCCATTGATGACAGCGATGTCGGAGAAGGGGTCAGGGAGAAATTCTGTGCTGCAGACAGAAACTACCTTCATGAGCTGACTGCAGAGGTTAATGATGGTGTTGTATGTATTCGGGGTCAGGCAGAGAGCCTGGCAGTAAAAGAGGCAGCAGTAATGGCTGCCGCAGGAGTCCCGGGAGTTAAGGATGTTGTGTCAATTTTGCACATTGGCGTGCCGGAATAAGAATAAATATGTCGGGTAGAGGGCAGGTGTTAAAACATCTGCCCTGAAATATTTTCACCTTTACAGTCTATGCAGGAATAATGCACTTGAGATAGAATATACAATAAATGCAGGTTTATGACCGAAATAATTGATTTGTGGTATATGCCATGGGAGGTTAAAGGGTGCAAAAATTGTACATAAAAGGCGGCAAAACACTAGAAGGGAAAGTAAGAATCGGTGGAGCCAAAAATGCTGCGTTGACCATAGTTTGTGCTTCATTACTGGCAGGAGACACTGTTTGCCTGGAGAACATGCCTGACATAACAGACGTTAATGTCTTGCTTGATATTATAACAAATTTAGGGGTAAATGTAGTGAGAAAGGGACCGGATGTTGTCGAAATTACGACACCTGACCGTATATCAACTAAAACCCCTTATCGTGAGGTTAAAAAGTTAAGGGCATCTAATCTACTTCTGGGACCATTGCTGGCACGGTTCTGCAATGCGGAAATTGCCCTTCCGGGAGGCTGTAATATAGGGAGCAGGCCAATGGACCTGCACATCAAGGGTTTCGAGGCTCTGGGGGCAAATATAAGCCTTGAGCACGGTTTCATTAAGGGCCGCTGCAGCCGACTGTCGGGGTCTAAAATATATCTTGATTTTCCGAGTGTTGGCGCTACCGAAAACATCATGATGGCAGCCGCTTTGTCTAAAGGACAGACGGTATTGGAAAATGTCGCTAAAGAGCCGGAGATAGTGGACCTGGCTAACTTTTTAAATAGTCTTGGGGCTAAAATCAGGGGCGCCGGGACCGATGTGATTAAGATTGATGGGGTCGACCAGTTAGGGGGAGGCCGCTATTCGGTTATTCCTGACCGTATTGAGGCAGGCACCTTTATGGTTGCTGCTGCGGCTACCCATGGCGACCTGACTATCGAAAATATTATTTCCACCCATGTGGAGCCCCTGATAGCAAAACTGCGTGAGGCAAATGTGGAGGTAATTGAAGACGATGAAACGATTCGGGTTATTGCCCGGGACGAACTCCGGCCTATTGACATTAAAACACTGCCATATCCCGGATTTCCTACTGACATGCAGTCACAGGTGATGGCTATGCTTACGGTTGTTAAAGGCACCAGTGTCATTGTGGAAAACGTCTTTGAAAACAGGCTTCAAGTAGCTGATGAGTTTAAGCGAATGGGCGCCAAGATAAAAGTTGAAGGCCGCACGGCGGTAATCCAGGGTGTCAAGCGGCTTCAGGGAGCTCAGGTGAAAGCGTCGGATTTACGGGCGGGTGCAGCCCTAATACTGGCCGGCTTAATAGCAGACGGGGATACCGAAATCTGTAACACGTGTTATATTGACAGGGGATATGAAAAAATTGAGCAAAAACTAATTTCACTGGGTGCAAGTATCAGCAGGATTTGATCAGGTCAAATGCAGTGGTTGATTTTTACCAAAATTTTATAGTTTTTTAGCAGGAAAACAGGTAAGGTAAGACGAAGTATAAAAACAGCTAAATTTGTCTAAGGATGTGTTATTATGTCAAAGAGGCAAGTATTTAAGATAAAGCCCCTGGTTCAGCTTGGCATAATATTTATCAGCATCACAGGCGGAGGCACACTTATCTGGACTGCATTTTTACTTTACTACTTCCGGGCTACACCTGATGAAATCAAGTCTTTATTTATGTGGGTGGGACCAATCGGAATCGTATTTGGTTTAGTGCTGTTACTGTTGGTTAACCGGCTGCTTGTAAAAATATTTGAGATTTTCCTGGATGTTATCAGCAAGGTTGCTGATAAGGACCT
Organism: Phosphitispora fastidiosa; assembly: GCF_019008365.1. Taxonomy (NCBI): domain Bacteria; kingdom Bacillati; phylum Bacillota; class Clostridia; order Eubacteriales; family Peptococcaceae; genus Phosphitispora; species Phosphitispora fastidiosa. Next base: position 4,130 of record NZ_JAHHUL010000011.1, read on the forward strand.
GACTCAGAAAATAGATTTTCCAACCAATGATGTGTTTGGGCGGATGGCTAAAGCCTTTAACAAAATGGTTGAGGATATCAGGCAGACTATCAGACAGAACAAGGAGACCGCACATCTTGTGGCATCTGAGGCCAATGAGGTTTCCATAGCCATCGACCAGGCAACAGCTTCGGTCCAGCAGATATCTGCGGCAATTCAGCAAATAGTGGGAGGTACCCAGGGACAGGCTTATCAGTTAAACGAAACCCTTCAGATTACGCGAGAACTGTCTGCCGCAGTACAACAGATAGCCGCTAATTCCCAGGCAGCACACACTGCTTCCCTAAATGCCTCGGAACTTGCCGTCAAAGGGGCCGGAGAAGTTGAAAAGGCCGTTGTGATGATGAATACCATTTCAGATACTGTAGCCGATTCTGTACAGGTGGTTAAAACCCTCAATGAACGGTCAGAGCAAATTGATGATATTGTTAATGTGATTACCTCCTTTGCAGATCAGACTAATCTCCTTGCTTTAAATGCGGCTATAGAGGCTGCCAGGGCCGGTGAACACGGTCGCGGGTTTGCTGTGGTTGCTGATGAAGTCAGGAAGCTGGCTGAGGGTTCGGCAAAGGCGGCACAGCAGATTGGCGAATTGATTAAGGAAATTCAGGAGGAGACTTCCACTGCTGTGAATGCAATGGTTGTTGGCAGTAACGAGGTAGAAGAAGGTGTTGTTGTCGCATCACAGGCACAGACAGCATTAAGTGAAATAGTTGATACCGTTAATAAGACCGTACGGATGGTGCAGGAAATTTCCACTGCTGCCCAGCAGCAGTCCAAAGGAATTACACAGGTGGTCCAGTCCATTGATAAGGTCAGCAATATTGCCCATCAGGTATCTGTGGCTACTCAGCAGGTTTCGGCATCAACTCAGCAGCAAACCAATACCAATGAGCAGGTTAATGCAAATGCTTCCAGAATGGCTCAGTTTGCTGCAGAGCTTAAGGAGCGGATAGGTAAGTTCAGAGTTTAAATCATTCTGACATACTAAAGCCATGGGTTAGGTCCATGGCTTTTTTGTTGCGGTAGTTTGTTATAGCTGATATTATTAATAATGGTTGATGCGTCAGACAGTAAGAGTAATTTCGGTAAAAGCAATAGAAGGTGTTATTATGGGCTATACATCGGAAACAACGGTAATGTTTCCGGGAAAGACATTTAAAATTAATGTGGTTGAAGATGTCGACTACCTCCTTGATTTGGTGGAAACAGATGATGATGTTCCTTTCTGGGCAGTGCTGTGGCCTGCTGCCCTTGGGATGGCGGAGTATTTTTGGCAAAATACCGCTTTTGGCGGAAAACGTATTCTGGAACTTGGCGCCGGACTCGGTCTGGTGGGTATAGTCGCCGCAGCTAAAGGAGCTGAAGTGGTACAGACGGATTTTATTTCTGAGGCATTGCAGCTAGCAGAGCAAAATGCCCGGATTAACGGTATAAGTAAAATCCAACGAGTTCTGGCAGACTGGAGAGAATTCCCGCTGGATGAGCGTTTTGACCTGATTATTGGTTCGGATATTCTTTATGAACCGACCCTGCATCCTTTTCTTAAGGAAATATTTCAAAACAATCTCAAGCCTGGCGGGACAGTGGTTCTTGCTGATCCGGGCAGGGATGATGCCAAAAGTTTTATCAGCATGCTTCAAAACGAAGGGTATCAGACTAATACAGTTACCAAAGAGGTATTTGAGACTGGGCGCAGGATTTGTGTATCTATTTATTTTTTGAACAAAAGCGGAGGTTAATTTATGCGGGTTTGTACTTTAGCCAGCGGAAGTTCCGGAAACTGTACATATATTGAGGGGAATGGGGCTTCAGTGCTGGTAGATGCCGGACTAAGCGGGAAAGCAATAAAACAGGGCCTGGAGACTATTGGTGTCGATCCTCTGGACCTGGATGGGATCATGGTTACCCATGAACACCTGGATCATATTAAGGGTGCAGGTATTCTTTCCCGAAGGTATGATCTAAAGATTTATGCAACAGCAATGACCTGGGAACAAATGCTGCCCACTGTAGGGAATATTGAGGACTGCAATAGGGGGGTTCTGCGCAGGGAGGACTATCTGGAAATTGAGGATCTTAAGATTGAATGTTTCGAGACATCACATGATGCTGCCGAATCAATTGGATTTTGTTTCGCCAGCGGGAGGGTGAAAGTCGGAATAACCACTGATACCGGATTATTAACCAGACAGGCGCGAAAACACGTGGATGGCTCCGATTTGTTGATATTTGAAGCCAATCATGACCTTGATATGCTTAAAAGCGGCAGATATCCCTGGAGTGTGAAGCAGAGGATTTTAAGTGACAGGGGTCATATGTCCAATATAGCGGCAGGGCACTGTTTAGCTTCTCTTATCAGCGGGAAGACTAATAAAGTAATTTTAGCTCATCTCAGCAGGGATAATAATACTCCTGAGCTGGCTTTTAAAACAGTTGCCGATGTATTGCAGGAATCCGGTTTAACGCCAGGGCAGGATCTCGTTATGGAGGTGGCTCCGAGGTTTGGACCGGGAACAATCTGGGATATGGTGTGAAGGAGAGGTTACCTATGTATCATGATGACCATGATTTTTATATGGGACATCGCCGCCCCAGTCTGATATCATATGTAGCTGCTGCATTAATTGGGGCAGTAATCGGAGGCATGATTGTTGCTTTTGTGACAGCAGGTCTTTTCGATAACCCCACAAAAATGAACACTCAGGATAAAAAGAGTCCTGCTCCGGTGCAGACACCGGGAGAGTCACCGGTGGTCAGAATTGCAGAAGAAGTTGGCCCAACTGTCGTGGGAATAAGCAACCGTGTTGACGTTTCTTCCTTTTTTAATAATCAACAGGTAGAACGGGGAACCGGTTCGGGAGTCATATTTAATGAGGCAGGCTATATAGTAACCAATTATCATGTGATTCAGGATTCAGACCAATTGATTGTCACCCTTCCAACCGGCAAGCAGGTATCAGGCAAGCTTGTTGGCGCAGACAGGAGGACTGACCTGGCTGTTATTAAGATTAATGAGAAAGGCTTGGAAACCGCGGCATTTGGAGATTCGGATAAGATAAAGGTCGGGGAACTTGCTGTGGCTATCGGAAATCCGCTTGGAGAGGAACTGGCCAGCACTGTAACAACAGGTGTCATCAGCGCCCTGAACAGGACTGTTGATGTTAATGAACAACGATTCCAGCTTATACAGACAGATGCTGCGATAAATCCCGGAAATAGTGGAGGGGCTCTGGTTAACTCCAGAGGTGAAGTTGTGGGAATCAATAGTGTGAAAATTGTTGATGTTAATGTCGAAGGCCTTAATTTTGCCATACCAAGTAATACGGTAAAGCCTATAGTTGAGTCAATAATTAAAAATGGCAGGGTCATCCGCCCTTGGATTGGGATAATCGGGGGGGACGTAAACCCTGCGATCAAAGAACGTTTTGGGCTTGCCGTTGATAAAGGAGTGTTTGTCAGCGAGCTGCCCCCGGCGGGACCTGCCGCTAAAGCTGGTCTTAAAAGCGGGGATGTCATCATCTCCTTTAATGGGCAGGACACCAAGGACTTTGGCGATTTGCGCACATATATTGACAAGCAGAGTATAGGAGAAGAGGTAGAGCTTGTCGTGATGCGTGGTGCAAATAAAAATAGCATCAAAGTAAAGCTGGAACAAATGCCTGAGGAATAAGTTAAACCCCAGTGAAAGGTTATTCTGAGCCTACGTCCAGCATTTCGTACAGCATTTTGACCTTTGATCTGCTCATCAGGGCATCATTGCTTGTGTTAAAAAATTTTACCAGGTATGAGTTATCTCCCCACGGCAAGATCTTCTCAACCATTTTCAGGTTAATTAAGTAACACTTATGAGACCTGAAGAAGTTCGTGGGATTTAACCTTTTTTCAATTTCATTTAGCGGCTCATGGGTTTCAAACTTACCCTTAACAGTATGAATCACGGTTTTTTTTCGTTCCTTTTCCATGTAGAAAATCGAATCAGCGTCAATGAAGTGAAGCTCATAGCCACACTTCACATATAGCTTGTCAGTTGACTTAAAAACGTTGAAGAGTTTTTGCAGGTCCAGTTCCCGTTCTTTAATGAACCCACGGATTTTATCCAGAGTTTTTAAAACCCTGTCTTCATTATACGGTTTTAGAATATAGTCAAAAGAGGAAACTTCAAATGCCTCAACGGCAAAATCAGAATGACCGGTCACAAAAACAACCAACAGGTCTTCGTTATAATCTAAAAGAGTTTTTACTGCTGCCATGCCATTGACCTTGGGCATTTCTATATCAACAAAGACAACCTGAGGCATGTGTCTTTTGGTAAGATTAATCAGGTCCCGTCCGTCAGCGGCTTCGGCAACGACTTTAAAATCATCGTGTTTTTCCAGAATGTTTCTTAAGAATTTTCGGTTATTTGGCTGGTCTTCGGCAATTATAACTTTTATCAGCTTTTGGGACATATTATGGAAATCCCCTTTCAACTTAGTAAGAAGGGTAGGTTGTCCTACCCTTCTTACTAATGTTTGACTCTTCAGTTCTTTGTTACTTCTTCAGTTGCTGCGGAGCTTCCGGCTGGTAGCTGAGTAACCAGGAATACGTTGAAGCGCCAGCTGATGCGATGAGGGAAATAAGTGTAATAGCTGTCAGAATAAACATGGAGTTAAACCTTTTAAACATAATTTCACCTCCTTAACGTATTTTTAGTAAGCATAAACCTTTGTCTGCCGTATTAATGATTTTGTGTCCCCAAGGGGTAATCATCAGAGCCTGCCAATAAATACCCAGAGCAGTCGAGATTATAATTGTTGAGCTTAAGGCCTGATTACCGACAGTAATATTAACACCTAAAATTGTTACCAACCAGACCGCAAGGAATAGAAAGCTCAGCTTTGTTACTGTTTTTGTGGGTTTGGATGAACTACTGGAATAGTTGACACTATAACCCGGACCGAACTTGTCCAGGGTGGCTGCCATAACAATAGATGCCAGAAAAGCAGTTATCAGAAGATTAACCGGGCTCATGATGCTTAAGAGGTATACAGCCAGGTAACCTAAAGCGATATATGCCATAAGAGATACGATTAGGCAGCGCAGACTGGAAGAGCAGTGCTGTCCGCCTGTTAGAACCCTAAGAGGAATAGAGGTACAGAAAACGAATAACATTGGTAACAGCAGATTCAGAACGTATGCAATAAGAACAAGCAATAATAATTTAATGGTTTCTCCGATGATTAATTCGAGACCATAAGTAAGCACAGGAAGCTGTTCCGGCTTCCCTGCCTTCTCAGCCAGGTAACGGCCGGTTCTTTCAGATAAGCCGTGGATTGTCATTGATATCAATACTCCTTATTTAACCGGAATAATAACAGAGAAACTGGTTCCTTTTTCTTCTGAGCTTTTAACTATTATCTCTCCCCCGATTTGATCCACAATTTGTTTAACAACTGCCAACCCCAGCCCGCTGTGATTTTTCTTGGTTGTATAATTGGGTTCAAAGAGTTTGTCAATATCCAGAGGATCTATTAGAGGGCGTTGGTTAACAACTTCAAAAATGAAGACAAAGGAAAATTTCTTGAGACTGACCTTTACAGTGCGAAATTCTGGTGGTTCATCAGCTACCGCTTCCAGAGCATTATCAATAAGATTGCCAAGGATTTTGACCACTTCGTAAGGTTTGAGCTTCAGGCCCTCCAGTGGGGTTTCCTGCCTGACGTCGAGGATAATATTGAGCCTTTCAGCGACCGCTGTTTTGGTATTAAATAAAGCGCTGAGAACAGGGTCTTTTACTTTAATTACCCTACTGACACTTTGGATTTCCCCGAGAAGGTTTTCCATATAGCTTTTGGCTTCCTGAAGCTGGTCATTCTGCAGCATGGAATATATAACCTGAACATGATGGATAAAATCATGTCTTTGTCCCCGTATTGTGGTAAACAGCTTGTTAATATTGTCAATAAAAGCCTCCTGGGTTTCAGTTATAGTTTCCTGCTCAGAAAGGGTAAACAGTCTTTTCACTAAGAATATAGAAACTAAAGGGACGGTAAACAGGAGTAAACCGGCAATTCTGGTAAAGGCAATGTTGTCAAGCAATGGCCATAATTTATATTCCTGGTTGAAAATAATCATGTTCATTACTCCGGATAGGAAGGCTTGCAGCATAACCAGACTTATAAGCACCAAGTTTATTTTCTTGCTTCTGGTTTTGGGATAAAAGAAGCTGGTTGCTGAAACCAGGGAAACCTTCTTTTTTAATAATATAACTGTGACCGCTATCATTAATAAAAGATAAGACCATCCTGTAATGAGACGGTATAATGTATTTGAGAAAATTTCCTTAACGGGCATATTAAAGACAAGAGATGCTACGGGATAGGTGATGTATTCAAGCAAAGCTATAATTATGAACCCGGTAAATATGTAGAAAAAGGATTTAATAAAAGAAATTTTAAGATATTTTGCAGTTAGTATGATAAATACAGGAATTTCTATTAATACATTCAAACCGAACTTCAGTTCAGGTAACGCACGCACAATGTATGTGATCACAGCTAAAGATGTTCCCAATAAAACAATCCGGTAAAAGTTTTCCTTAACCTTGTATCCATAAATGGCAGCACTTAATGAAATCAGAATGGTACTTTCAGGGATGGAGTATAAAAGCAGAACAAGAATCGGCATTTTCTCCATTTTTATGGTATCCCCTTCCTTTAAAATCGTATTCTACAATACATTTTTGAATCCTTCTCCATGGGTTTGAAATACGGTAATTGTGGGATGAAATGCGGGTTTCGTGGGTTAAAATGCAGAATTGCTCAAACAAACCAAGGACAATTCCCATAAATGGAGGAAAATTCCAAACAATATACGTATATATCTTTTGAACACCCTTAAACCCTAAACGTTAACCATATTCGACATAAATAGACAAAATCCTTGCACTAGAATGATTATTGTTTCAGGAGGGATAGGAAATGAATATACAGATCTTCGCTATTGGAAAAGTGAAGGAAAAGTATATCTCTGATGGACTGCAGGAGTACCTGAAAAGGATGAGGCCTTATGCCTGTGTAGAGGTAAAGGAAGTGCCTGACGATAAAGTCCCTGAAGGACTCAGCGCCAGGGAAGCGGAGCAGGTAAAAGCCCGGGAGGGCGAGCGGATATTGAAGCTGCTTAAACCGGGGCAGGTGGTCATTGCACTCGACAGCAGAGGCTCGATGATTTCTTCTGAGCAGCTGGCTGAGGAAATTAGCGGGTGGGGCCTGGCAGGTAAGAGTGATCTTGCTTTCATTATCGGGGGTTCGCTGGGACTGCACAGTGAAGTTATTGGCAGGGCTGACTTGGTATTATCATTCGGAAAGATGACATTTCCGCATCAACTTATGAGGCTGATCCTGCTGGAACAGATATACCGGGCATTTAAGATAAACAGGGGTGAACCGTATCATAAGTGATTGCGGTTTTCATGTATATATTTAACAATATAGAAGGATTTTGGGGGAAAAGGGAGAATGTTCATTAGTAGAAAATTATGTTCCCCTTTTAAGTTTGTCGATTATATAGTTAGGGCAAGCGTATCGAGGGTGTCTGTAGTTTTGGTGTGGATTGGTTTCAACTAAGATTTCTTAGTACATACTTCAATAAAAAATGAATTGTATTATGTCGATAATTTATTGATAATATGTAGCGGGTTATGATAGTATTTGTTTTGAAATAAATGGAGAAAATACTATGCCGAATAATCGCAATTTTAAAACTACAAATGGGTTAATGAGTTATCTTCGTAGCTGTGGTATTGTCATAAATGGCAGTCATCAAAAGAGATTGTTGATTAATTATGGTTATTACCATGGTTATAAAGGATATAGATTCTTTCATGACCCAAAGAGAAGGATACCGTTTGCTGATTTTAAACATCTTGTGGATATAATCGAATATGATAACAGTTTAAAAGAATTGTTCTATTCGAAATTAATGTTTATTGAAACTGCATTAAAAAATTTGTCAATCGAGTATATACTTATTGATGCAGGTACTAATGAAATCAATCAGATATTTATTAGGTCAATGCCTGGAAGGAGAGCAGCACCAGCTGGTGCAAATGCTGAAACGAAGAAAAAATTAGAGATAAAGAAGCAAAAATGTATACATAAATTCCGAGGGACACTCCTTAATGATTATAGTTACAGTAATAAAATTGTTTCTAATTTTTATGATAAGATAGCATATAATGATGTACCTGTATGGGCAGTATTTGAAGTTATCACCTTAGGGCAGTTTGGTAACTTCGTATCTAATCTTAATATCGGATTAAGGGATAGAATTTCAAGAAATTTAAGATTGGATTTATCAGGAGACACAAACCGTACATTGTTATCAGATATGATATTTGTCATTCAAGATTTAAGAAACGCAGTTGCGCACAATGATATTATATTCGATACACGATTTCGGAAAACCGATATCCGTGCTCCTTTGAAAATATGTATGACGCATGAAATTGGGTTACCTTATGCTAATTTCAAATCATTAGTTGATTATGTTAGTTTGATTGCCTATCTTATGAAAAAATTGTTAGTTTCTAAACGTAAGATATTGAGTTTTATAAGTGGTTTTGAAGATGAGATTATTTCTTTACAGTCACGTTTGCCTGTGAATTTGTTCAACATGGTTGTACATCCAGATACTTTAAATAAAATTGGGACACTAAAAACTTTTATACGAACTTAACAAGTTATTGAATATTTGTATATAAAATGGTACAATATAAGAAGGAATTGAGGCGCAAGTTTGCGGACTTGTGCTTAAGAGAGTCGGATACGTTCGACTCTCTTTTCTTATGTCAAGAATTTCCTTTGAAATAAAGGTTTATATTACCATTGAGTGTAAACCGCCGATGCAATGGTGCGGTGAACCGTATCATAAGTGACGGTGGCTTTCAATATGTATTTCATAGTGACTGCCATGATTTTGAATGTGTTTTACATATCCGTCCCATTCCTCATACTTCCGACCGAATTTTTCACGACAGTGAAAGGCTACAGGATATGGGGAGGTAGAAATTTTTGTATTTGTCATGAGACACCTCCTATACCGGTACTGAGGTTCCTGTTGATTTGGAAACAGAGAGTTGGTTAGACCTAAAAATTCCTTAGCACCTTTATAAACTTCCTGACCAGAGCGGGGTCAAACTGTGTTCCCGCACATTTCTCTATTTCTGCCAGGGCAGCTGATTGCGAAATGGCCATTCTGTAGGGCCGGTCATTGGTCATTGCATCATAGGCATCTGCTATAGCCAAGATGCGGCATTCCAGAGGGATATCTGTTCCCTGTAAGCCTAATGGATAACCTTTGCCATTCCACCATTCATGATGGTACAGAATCCATTCAGCGATGGGTATCAGATCCTGTGCTGACATGGCAATACGGTAACCTATTTCGCAGTGTTGCTGCATAATGGCCAGTTCATCTGGGGTAAAGGGACCCGGCTTAAAGAGAACCTTATCAGGCACCCCTACTTTTCCAATATCGTGAAAATGAGCGAACAGGCGCAGGTTGTTTAGTATATGAGCGGGGTAGTTAAATTTATTTGCAAGTTTTAGTATCAGATTTTCCAAACGTTCCGCGTGGCCTTCCGTGATGTAATCTCTGGCATCAAGCATTTTCGCAAGTGTACTCACTATGGAACTGCGTGCGCTTTGTTTCCTGTACAGCTTTTCCCGGTACATGTTGTTATCTGCTTCTTTAAACATTTCGTCAATATCACTGCATGTTTCACTGGAAGAGAAACCGACAGAAAGACTCAGGAGAAGCTCCGGGGTTTTTTCGTTATAGTCGTTCATAAGGTGACGGATGGAGCCGCATAATTTTTCTGCTTCTTTTCTGTTACAAAAGGGCAGCAGTATGGCAAATTCGTCTCCTCCTATGCGGGCAATTATGTCCTGCTTTCTCAGCGCACTAAAGATTACTTTTGTGGCTGATTTAAGCAAGACATCTCCGTTTTCATGCCCAAGGGTATCATTTACCAGCTTAAGCCCATCGATATCGCAGACAATTATAGCCAAAGGATAACATTTTTCCTGCTGGAGTCTTTGAAGTTCCTGTTCAAAGTAAGCACGGTTATAGAGCCCTGTAAGATTGTCATGCATACTGAGGTATTTCATCTGCTCCTCTGAGCGCTTACGCTCACTGATGTCAACTATGGTTCCCCTAATGCCATCCGGTTTGCCGTCATGGAAAAGCGGTACCGAATGTATGATAACAGGTACTTTTTTGCCGTCTTTACGGATAATAGTGTATTCGGAAACGCCCAGATATTCACCTATATAGAGTTTGGCAATGTTTTCTCTGGCTTTCCGTTGGTCTTCCGGTGGTAACGCCCAGATAACGTTAAAACCCCTGTTAAAATCTTCTTGGGTATAACCCAGGAAATCATAAGCCCGCCGGTTTACATAGGTAAGTTTACCCTCAACATCTGCTTCAAAGATGGTATCCTGCAGCGAATCCAGAATTTCTGAGTATTTAATATTGTTTTCCAGTACCGTTTCCGTCAAAGTTTTTAGCTGGGTGATGTCTATAAGCTGGCCCAGTAAAGCGGGGTTTTCGTTAAACTCGATAAAAGAAAAGGACCAGAGAACATTTAATTTTCGGCCATTTCGGGTAACGACCTTAAATTCGTAGTCACCAAAGAGGCTGCAGGTCGTACAGTTCAAAACTTCGGCGGTGAACTTTGGTTTATCTTCAGGGTGAATTAACTCTATAAATGGGAATTTGCCCAGCTCTTTTTGGGAGCAATCCATTAGATGCGCCATCTTGGAGTTGGCTGTTTGCACCAAACCATTTTGCAGAACGAATGAGGCTGTTGGTAAAAAATCTAAAAACTCTTTAAATGAATTTATGAAGCTCATCTTGACCCTCTCTTTTAAAAGTGCAAATAATGGTTAGTCACCCGTAAATAAGCAGGTGACAGTATTTAGCCATTCGACAGTTTTTGGCAAAATTCCTTCTAATACAACAAGTAATAACTTGTATCATCTGTGATAAAGTTCACGGGAAAATCTAAATTTGTGTGGTATATTATTCTAAAGGAAAGAGGGCAGGGAACATTAATGGAATGCTGCAACAGGCATGGTGATTTGGTTTCCCGATATGGTGGAGAGGAATTTGCGGCAGTTTTGGGGGATACTAACATGAAGAGGTTGTCATAACTTTGAAAACAAAAAACAATTTTGAGGAGGAATGATGATGTCGTTTAAAGTCAGTGAACATGTTACCTGGGTAGGAAAGATTGACTGGGAATTGCGGACGTTTCACGGTGAAGAATTATCAACCCATCGCGGGTCTTCTTACAACTCCTATTTGATTAAAGACGAAAAAACGGCGCTGGTTGATACTGTGTGGGGGCCGTTTGCCAAGGAGTTCGTAGGAAATCTCAAAAAGGAGACAGACTTATCCAAGATAGACTTTATTATTGCCAACCATGGCGAGACCGACCACAGCGGGGCGCTGCCGGAGCTCCTTAAGGAGATACCCGGAACCCCGGTATATTGTACGGCCAATGCGGTTAAATCCTTAAAAGGCCATTATCATGAGGACTGGAATTTTCAAATCGTGAAAACCGGAGATAAGCTTAGCCTGGGTGCAGCAGACCTCGTTTTCGTGGAAGCGCCGATGCTCCATTGGCCTGACAGTATGTTTTGCTACCTGTCCGGAGATAACATACTTTTCAGTAACGATGCCTTTGGGCAGCATTATGCCACAGAGCATATGTTCAACGACCTGGTAGACCAGGATGAGCTTTATGGGGAGGCTGTTAAATATTATGCCAATATACTGACCCCCTTCAGCAAGTTAGTTGAAAAGAAAATTAATGAAGTGGTTTCCTTTAACCTGCCTGTCAGCATGATCTGTCCCAGTCACGGTATTATCTGGCGCAAGGACCCTCTGCAGATTGTCAATAAATATATGCAGTGGGCCCAGGATTATCAGGAAAACCAGATTACAATTGTTTATGACACCATGTGGAACGGCACTCGCATGATGGCTGAAGAAATTGCCCGGGGGATAAAATCTGGGGACAGTCAAGTCACAGTGAAATTATTTAACTCGGCTCGTTCTGACAGAAGTGATATCATTACCGAAATTTTTAAATCAAAGGCAATCTTGATGGGTTCCCCCACAATTAATAAAGGGCTGCTTTCATCGATAGGCGGGATAAAGGAGGAAATCAAAGGACTGAGCTTTAAGAACAAAAGGGCGGCGGCTTTTGGTTCTTACGGCTGGAGCGGTGAATCTGTAAAGCTTTTAAGTGCTGCACTGTCAGAAGCCGGATTTATGGTTCTAAATGAAGGCATAAAGGAATTCTGGTTTCCTGACAGTGAGGCCAGGGAAAACTGTTTCAAATTTGGCGAAACGTTTGCCCGGGGCCTTCAGGAAGGCCCTTAAGAGATAAATGGCCGTTTGACGTAAAAGATGTAAAAAAGCCCAGGGAATCCCCTGGGTTCTTATTTTGGTGTGCCAAGCAAGGGCACAATCAATCAGGCAAAGAACTTTGCCCAAATGTAATTAAGAATATCTGCTATTTATGCCTTTTTCCTGGTAGGGAGCATTCGGCTGTATAGTTCGTTTAAGTACAAGGGATCTACAAAGATTAATTGATTGGTCACCAGCCATTTAACAGCGCCGTGGAAATTTACAACTTTTATTTTCATAATCAGCACCCTCAATACGAAGGCTTTGCTAATATATAGTATGCACCAACTATCACAAACACTCCATGAAATATTAAATTATTTCATGGAGCTTTTTTTAACTAAATATACATAGGATTCAATTATTTTTTCAACTGCCTCTGCCGGAAGGTCCAGGACCTTGATCTTGTGGGCCAAAACCAGGTAATCCATGTTTTCTTCGTTAAGGATAAATTGCCGGATTTCCTGTGGCAGGTTGGGTATGGCTTCAAAAGGGGTAACCGCATTTTCATCCAGGAAATACAGCGGCGAAACCCTCAATGCTTTAGATATTCGCTTGACGAGTTCCAGGGAAGTATTTTTCTGCTTGTCGTTTATCAGGTCACTGATGGTGGCCTTAGAAATAGCGGTTTGCCTAACAAGATCCGCCTGGCTCATTTCCCTAAGTGACAATAGATGCTTAATTTTTTTGCCAATGGACATGGTTACGAGCCTCCGTTAAATAATTTTTGTTGGACTGACATTATTCGACATAGCGAACATATAATGTACCAAAAAGCGAAACAATTTTATTTTTTGATAAAATTGTTCGCTATAACGAACAGATAGGGGGGAACTCTAATGTGTCCATATATTAGAAAAGGTATGAATATCAATGGCTGGTACTACTATTGCGATGCTGTTGCCTTTGGTTTGAAGCTGACAGGCAAAGACTTAGACAGCATCGGGTGCACCGAAGAACAGCGAAAAATCTGCAAGAGCCTGATGGAACTTGCCGTGGGAGTCGGCATTGTTCCGGAACCTGTTGACGAAGGTTGAAAACTTTTCTTTTAACAATAACATATGCAGTTAACCCCGCGGAGTTGTTATTAAATTTAAAAAAATTTTGAAAGGCTAGATTTATATGCTGAATGGTCCTAAAATAAGGAACCTGCGCTTAACCAAGAACCTGAGCTTAAGGGAATTGTGTAAGCAGACTAATGGGGAGATCAGCCCCAGTCATCTTTCGGCATTGGAAAGAGGCCGGGTAATGAATCCAACGAAAAGGCTTACCCGTGCTTTGGCCAAAGTCTTAGGGGTTAAGGAAGTCGAGTTGTTTTCCTTTGAGGATTGTATGGAGGGGGAATTCAAGATGTGTAAATACCGTAGAGAATATCCAACTATGAACGGCTGGGTTTATTACTGTGATCTGGCTGCCACCGGCAGAGACCTTACCATTGAGCAATTAACGGCTGTCGGGTGTACCGCGGAGGCCAGAAAAAACTGTAAAAAGATGATGGAATATACCTGTGGTGTCGGAATTGTGCCTGACCCGAAAAAAGACAGTTGACCAAATTAGAGTTGACCAAAGAGGAGGAATATAAATGAACGAAGTCTTAACGACTTGTCCCTATTGTGGCTGTGGGTGCAACTTTTACCTGATTGCCGATAAGGACGGGGAAATTACGGGTGTTATTCCAAGCCGCGAACATCCGGTCAGCCGGGGGAAGTTATGTGTCAAGGGCTGGAATGTTCATGAGTTTGTAAACAGTCCTGACAGATTATTAAGCCCGTTAGTTAAGGAAGCAGGAACTTTGCAGGAAGCAACGTGGGATGAGGCCTTGAAAAAAACCGCCGCTAAATTGCAGGAAATCATAAAAAAATACGGTCCTGATGCTGTGGGGTTCTTTAGCTCCGCTAAGTGTACCAATGAAGAGAATTTTCTGTTTGCCAAATTTGCCAGGGCAGTGGTGGGTACAAACAACATAGACCACTGCGCCCGTCTCTGACACTCCGCCACTGTCGCCGGGCTGGCGGCATCATTTGGAAGCGGAGCGATGACCAACTCCATCGCTGAAATAGCCAATGCTAAGGTGATTTTGGTTACCGGGTCCAATACCACAGAGCAACATCCCGTGATTGGTTCTAAAATTCTTGAAGCTGTGGAGCATGGAGCCAAATTGATTGTAATCGACCCCCGCCGGATACCCCTCGCTAATTTTGCGGATATTTATCTACAGCCAAAAGTAGGTACTAATGTTGCCTGGTTAAATGGTTTAGCACATGTAATCATCGAAGAAAAGATATGTGATCGTGATTTTATAGCTGAACGAACAGAAAATTACCAGGACCTTGCCAAGGTGGTTAAAAAATATACCCCGCAATATGTTCAGGATATAACGGGTATCCCGGCTGATGATTTAGTCAGCGCGGCCAGGTTGTATGCTAATACTGACAGAGCCATGATGTTCTATTGCATGGGAATCACGCAGTTTACTTCCGGTATAGATAATGTAAGAACATGTGCCAATTTGGCCATGTTAACTGGAAATGTTGGGAAACCCGGAACAGGGGTAAACCCCCTGCGGGGACAGAACAATGTTCAGGGAGCGTGCGATATGGGCGCTCTGCCCAATGTACTGACGGGATATCAAAAGCTGGAGGACGAGGAAGCCAGACACCGGTTTGAACAGGTTTGGCAGGTGGAGCTGCCCGCAAAAACCGGCCTAAGTCTGACGGAAATGATTAGTAAAGCTGCCGAGGGTAAGCTCAAATGCCTGTATGTCATGGGAGAAAACCCCTTGATCAGTGACCCGGATTTAAACCATGTGCGTGAAGCATTTAAAAAGCTGGAATTATTGATTGTGCAGGATATATTTCTGACCGAGACCGCATCCATGGCAGATATAGTTCTGCCAGGCGCCTGTTTTGCTGAAAAGGACGGGACCTTTACAAATACAGAACGCAGGGTCCAAAGGGTCCGGCAGGCGGTCTTACCCAAGGGCAGCGCCCGTGAGGATTGGAGAATAATTTCGGCTTTGGCCTGTAAGATGGGTTACCTGATGGGTTATGAAGCTCCAGAGGAAATCATGGAGGAGATATCCATATTGACTCCGATATACCGCGGCATAAGTTATCAACGATTACACAATAAAGGGATTCAATGGCCATGCCCTCATGGGACCCACCCGGGAACACAGTTCCTGCATAAAAACAAATTCAACTCAGGCAAAGGGAAGTTCCATCCTGTTGATTATAAAAGGCCTATGGAACTGCCGGATAAAGAGTACCCCTTCCTGCTGACAACCGGTCGCACAGCTTATCAGTTTCATACGGCTACGATGACCAAAAGAGTCGCAGTTCTGCTAAGGGAAGACCCTGACGGGTTTATCGAAATTAACCCTGATGACGCAAAATCAATAGGTGTCAGAGAAGGCTGGCCGGTGGAGGTATCTTCGCCCAGGGGCAGGGTCATCTGCCGGGTGTCTGTTACTGACAGCCTGCCGCAGGGGACAGTATTTATGCCCTTCCACTTTGCCGAAGCTGCAGCCAATCTGTTAACCAACAGCGCAGTTGACCCTGTCGCCAAAATTCCGGAATACAAGGTTTGCGCCGTCAGGATAAGGGGGGTAGATTAAATGTATCATCTCATAACAAAGGGACTTGTTAAAGTCTGGCTGAGAAAACTGATCAAGCAGGGAGTCCTGGTAGCGCCAACTGAGCTGGCCGGCGGGGATGTGGTTTTTAAAGAGGCTTTTACGCCTGAAAATGTCTTGCTGAAATTTAAAAAGCCGTTATATTCAGTGAAATCGTATTTTATGCCGCAGGAAGAAACCCTATTTACCTTTCATGATAGCTCTGTGAACACACTTGAAGAAGTATTTGACGAATTTCCCAGGATATTTTTCGGCCTCCGGCCTTGTGATCTCAAGGCGATAACCCAGGCTGACAGATTTTTTAACGAAGGGTTTCAGGACGCATACTATGATCACCGGCGCAAGCAGACGTTATTAATGGTTATCGGGTGTAATAACCCGGATAGCAACTGTTTCTGCCATACAATGGGTATCGGGCCTTTTTATAAAGACGGGGCGGACATTTTCATGGTAGATTTGGGGCACAGTTTTGCCGTCACGGCCCAAACACCAAAAGGCACGGCTGCTGTTGAAGATTACTCCTATCTCTTTGAAAAGGCCTCAGAAGAAGACGAAGAAGATATATTTTTTGAAGAGAACTCAGCCCTGAGCAGACTCAATTTTAACATGCCGCAAAATATTAAGCTGCCTGATTTTACTAAAGTTGATGACGGGTTTTGGGAAAAAGCCAGCCGCCGATGCTTTAGCTGTGGAAGCTGCTCATATGTATGCCCCTTGTGCTTCTGCTACAATGTGGTCGACAGGCAGAACAGGGCTTCTCAGGGTAAGCGGGTAAGGACGTGGGATTCGTGTGTTTTTGAGGGATTTACCCGTATGGCAGGGCGCCATAATATGTTTAAAACCCGGCAGGATAGGTTGAAAAAGAGGTTTGCCCATAAGCTTTATCAATATCCGGAAACGTATGGCTATATGGGATGTACCGGGTGCGGCCGTTGTACAGTTACCTGCCCCGGGAATATCGGAATGATGTCTATGATTAAACAGTTAGCGGAGGAGGTGTCTACAGATGGCAAAAAATGAACTGGCTCCTAAAGCGGCCCGGATAATGAACATTACCCAGGAAACCAGTGATACAAAAACCTTCACCCTCGTTTTTACTAATCCCGCGGACCAGGATGCCTTTAATTACCGACCGGGGCAGTTTGTGGAGATATCAGTACTGGGAGTTGGCGAAGCCCCTATCTCGATAACGTCATCACCCTCGCGGAAAGGTTTTTTGGAGCTCAGCATTAAGCGGGTCGGACAATTGACCGAAATTATCCATGCTCTGTCTCCCGGCAGTATAGTCGGAATAAGGGGTCCGTATGGCAATGGGTTTCCCTTCGAGGATGTCAGTGGTGACAACATCTTGTTTGTGGCTGGGGGAATAGGGCTGGCGCCGCTTCGTTCACTAATAAACTATGTTTTTGATAATCGTCGCGATTATGGAGATGTAAAAATACTATATGGCTCCAGAAATTCCGGGGAACTGGTTTTTACAGGGGAGTTAGACCGGTGGAGCGGGATGCCGGAAACAGAAGTGCTGGTCACAGTTGATAGAGGGGATGAACATTGGCAGGGTAATGTGGGGCTGGTAACCACTCTGATTCCCAGAATCAAACTGACACCGGAAAGTTATTCAGCTTTTGTTTGTGGTCCTCCGGTGATGATTCCCTTCGTAATTAAAGACTTGCTCAAACTGGGTTTCAGGGAAGATAAAATTATCAGCACCCTGGAAAATTACATGAAGTGCGGAGTAGGCAAGTGCGGACACTGCCTGCTGGGTGGAAAATTCATCTGTATGGAAGGACCTGTTTTTAAATACAGTCAAATGAAGGACTTAGGTTTTGGGTAGAGTTTAAACAACCAGCCAAAAGCGGCACATGTAAAAGGGAATTGGACGCGTCCAATTCCCTTAGTGTTTGTCTCAGGTTATTTTTCCAAAATGGCTTTTAGCGGACGGAAGTCGGCAAACTTGTTATATGGTTTGTCCGTATACCCGGCATCGAAAATAAAGGTGTGCAGATTTTTGACAAACTCCTCATTAGGGTCATAGGTGATATGAATTTCATCCCATTGGGCGGCGATTTCTTCCATTGGAGTTTTTTCATAATCGACAGCTCCCACAACTTCTTGATAATAATAGTCCAGAGCATCAGTGGCCAGCCGGGGCAGGTCTTTTCTGTTCTCTTCAGCTGCGGCGGTTAGTTCAATATGGGTTTTCAGCATGATGTTAGCCAAGTCGGGCCAGTTTTCCAGAACATCGCTCCTGGCATACAGCCAGGCGCTGGGAATTGTATCACCTGCGGCGCTGCCGTCATTTAAGGAGAGCAGTTTTTTGGCATTGGGAAACCGTTCCGGCAAATTCGGCTCTTCTGTGTCGCGGGCTATAATGGCATCGAATTCCCCGTTTCTGAACATCTCGTAGAATTCAGCTAAATAATCCTGAAAACGCACCTTTACTGAACCGCCGACAGTTTCGGTGGCCAGTCCCGCTTTTGATAGCTGTAGGTTTAAGAGCATTTCATGGGAATAGCTGTTATTTACAATCCCGATAACTTTTCCGTCCAGGTCTTTGAGTTCAGAGATGTTTTCATTGACTAACAGGATGGAACCTTCAGGTACGGCCTGACTTCCTGCGATGATGCGATAATTGTTTCCGGCGGCAAATTGTGAGGTTTCTGTGAAATAAGCAGTGAAATTGTTAATCGGCGTATATAGAAAATGAAATTTGCCTTCCTCCATCAAAGGACCTACATTATCTCTGCCGCGGGTGATTACCCATTCCACCTCATATCCGGCATCCCCAAATGCTTTTTCAAACATCTTTTTCTCACGGTTAATCAGAGCCTGAGGCGAGGAGCGGGTCATGGCAATATAACCGATTGTAATTGTTTTCGGCGGTTCCAAGTCGGTGTTTTGAGATGCTGCATCTTTTGTCTGGCCCCCGCAGCCGGTGAAAATTGCAGTGGATAATATTAGAATACATGACACTAAGACCACCAGCATACCAATTTTCTTCTTCATAGAAATTTCCTCCATAATATAAAATGTTTTCATTATGAGTTTATCAGGCTTAACTAATCACGTCAATAAACTAATGCATGTAGAATGTGGAAATGTAAAACTAAATTAATTAGTAGTTTTCTTGCTGTGTTAAAAGGAAAATAAAGTTAGACCTAGAATATTAATATAGTTAGTAGTTACTATTAGAATAAAAGTGCAGTCATAGTGTAATTAGAGGGAAACCTCAAAAAAGGAGGCGCAAAGATGACTGAGAAAGTAAAAAAGGCTTACTCAAAACTAAGCACTAACTTGAAAATTGGTATCGTGCTGAGCTTTGCCGCAATATTTCTAACCAGTTCTGTCCTTATTGCTTCTGAGGGCAGCGGCATTATTTGCAGCAGCCACGTTCCGGCCAAGGATAGTACAGTGAATGTGACTAATCCGAATGGTTCTGTATATGTCAAAGACACGGTTGATGATTTGAACCCCAATTCTCTCGCTGTTAAAGTTAACGGCAAACCTGTTGCAGCCAGCCTGCAATTTAAAGGCTATACCGACGCCTGCACCGAAACCTGGATTACTCAGAGCTATAAAGAAGGAACCATCAGCTTCAGCACCTCTGGGCTGCCGGAAGGCGTCAACACTGTTGAAATAAGTATTGCCGACATTAAAGGTAATGTGTTAACCGAACAATGGTCCTTCAAAGTGGATGCCCTGCCTTTGCCAAGCAAGTGGACTCCCGCCAAAGACAGTACTATTGCAACTGCGAATCCTGCTATTTCACTATATGTTGCGGCCAGGGCTGTTGACCTGAACCCCCAGTCGATAAGCGCCAAGCTGAACGGCGAACCTGTTGCAGCCAGCCTGCAGTATAGGGGCTACAATGATGCCTGCACCGATACTTGGGTCATTACGAGCTATAAAGAAGGTACGATTAAAATTAACCCTACGGGACTTAAAGACGGGGTTAATACTGTTGAAATGGCAATTGCCGATAAAGCCGGAAATAAGGTAAATGAAGCATGGTCTTTTACTGTAGCGGAAAAGCCGGTAATTACCAGCCTGTACCCCGTAAATGGCTCTGAGAATGTAGGAGTGACCAAGGTTTCTGCAGTTATCAAGGATAATACTGCGGTTAACTGGGACGGTGTCAAGCTGTACATCAATAATAATGAAACTGCTTTTACTCATAATGAAGAGACAGGTGAGTTCAGCGCCAATTATGATTTTCCCACGGGTAACCATCAGGTGAAGCTTGTGGCTGTTGACATGAATGGCAACCAGAATACTGCCACCTGGAGCTTCATTTCCAGCTCGACAGCTTCGGAACTGACCGCCCTGCAGTATTTCTCAGACGGCATGACCATAACTAATGGGGTGTTGAAGTTTTATGCCAAGTTAAACGACTCGGTAGATATAAATGATAATGTAACCCTAAAGCTAAACGGCGTTCCTCTGGACATTGACTTTAAGTTCAAGGGTTATACGGATACATGTTCCGATGACGGTCAATACATAATTCTGTCAAGAAAAGAAGCCTATGTTTCATACGAGAAAAAAGTTATTGATGGCGAAAACTTAACCCTGGAGCTGTATGCTGAAAACAAATATGGCTACAGCAGGACCTGGACCTGGACGTTTAATGTTCTGACACCGCCCACCATAACTAATGCAGCACCGCTAAAATATGGTGTGACTGATCTTCAGCCGGTTATTTCCGCTGTTATCGGTGAAAATGATCACTTGGCATCAATTGTGATGAAATTAAATGGGGTGGATGTTGATTATCAATATGACTCAAATACTGGCAAGCTCACCTATATTCCTGCTGAACCGCTGGCAAATGAGACTAATTATACAGTCAGTGTGTCGGCTGTAGACGGAATTGGCCTGACTGCCGACAGCACCTGGAAATTTACGGTGAACACTTATCCTGACATGTATGACGGTAATGTAACAAGCTGTCAGGCCTGTCATGAGAATCAAAGCAGCCGGGCGCCTTATGAGGCGATACACCCAGAGTTTCTGTTTCAGGGCCATGAGAATAGCTGCGATAATTGCCATATTTATGTTACTATACCTGATGTCTGCAGCGGGTGTCATTATGCCGGACAGATACTTCCCGAGCCGTTCCCGCCACACAACGAATATCCGGGGATAAAATACTCACCAAAACGGCAGAGCACTTCAGAGCCGCTAAGGGTGACCACCAATAGGGAGGAATGGGACTGCATCATTTGTCACCAGCCCGGAGCAGGCACTAAGACGGGACCTACCTGGGGAAATAACAGGCTGTTGAACAACCACGATATTCCACAGCTTCATATTGCACCCCTGACAACGAACACCGAGTCGTGCCTTGAATGTCACGCCAGGTCGCTGACCAGGGAACACGCACGGGATGGCAGGGTTGACAAAGCAGGCAGGGCGATTAACTGTAATACCTGCCATAAGAGTACCGACCCAGCGGTGCAGGGCGCAATCACAGCAAAAGACTTAAGCTGTACGGCCTGCCATGAAAGTGCGGATCATGAGGCTTTACATGTCAGCAGTATTGATAGTAACTGCGGAGAATGCCACAGCGACAGCCTGACCACTGAGCATATGAATAATGAGAAGACTACCGGGAGCAAGGGCTATGGCTGTGAGACCTGCCATGTAAGCAGCAAGAAACAAGTTGTCAGGGCCATTGAGACAAACAGGCGTAATTGTACCAGTTGTCATACTCAAGGACACGATGTTTACTTTGCTGATGATGTACCAGCTGACATTCCGCTTTACGAATCCTTTGAGTGGACCACGCCAATGGAAGCCGAGATATTTGCTGGTGAAGCCGGTATTCCGGCAGAATACCTGATTGGTCAGGTGGTTATGTCAAACAGACGCACAGACCTGAATCTGGATAATGTGCGCCAATTCTACAATGACTCCCTTACATCAAATAGTTGGGAAAGTACGGCGTACACGGTATCAGATGATGGTCAGCGCTTCGCTGCACAATATAAAAAAGGAAGCCGTAATGTCTTAATATACTTCTTCAACACTGCAGGCCGAGCCGGTGAGGGCAGCCCGGTTCCAGCAGGATCAAGGCTGGAAATATGGTATAAGTAGTAGAAAATAATAATAAGGATAATAAGAAATAAGTCCATGCCCTTAAAGGCGTGGCAGACCTGTCAGGATTATCCAACCACTGGGATGTGTATGACGCATCGGTTGGAGGAACTGCAATTCAGTGCAGTGATGTAAATGATACATTCTCCGCTGCTGCGTTGTTAAGGGATGTGAAGGCGCCTCAAGGTGTCAATTCAACTGGGACTGCTTTTGAGATTAAAGCAGAAGCTGGCGATAGCCGGCAGTCCGGGACGATAACAGCCTTTAACAAACCGGTGACGTTTTCTCTGCAGTTAAGTCTAAATATATTGCTCAGGGTTATCCGGGCGGGAATTTGCACCCGATGGAGATGTCACCAGAGTTGAATTTGCCTGCATGCTGCTGAATCAGCTGTAATGATTTCGGCTTTTGGCGCAAATAGAGTATACAGCTATGAGAGAGATTGGGGAAACTTCCCTGGTCTCTCTTATTTTTTAGACTTTTAAAAAAAGATATCACTGGCGTATTGCCAAAGAGGCGTAAGTGTGATAAATTGAACAGGGGGCAAAATTGTACGGAGTACAAACACAATCATATTCCAAACACAACTATATTCCACACCGGAGAGTTTTGGGCCGGGTTCAGAAGGAGTGAAATAATGAGTTTTAAGGAAACTTCCGGTGGAAGCCGGGTTGAGCGAAAAAAGGAAGAGACCAGGAAAAAGATTATGGCTGTTGCCATGACACTGATTAAGCGGCAGGGTTTTGATACTACCACTATGGAACAGATAGCCAGGGAGGCTGATATTGCCAAAGGAACCCTGTACAATTATTTTCCTGTCAAGGAAGCAATAATTGACGAATTTATTAAGCGGTCCTTCAGGGAAAAAAACCCGGACAGAATGCAACAGTGCCGGGAAATGCCTGATACCCGGTCCCGCATGATCCTTATTTTCAGTGAGTTGATGGAAGGTGTACAGGCCGGCAAAGAATTTTTTGAAAAGTATCTTGTTTACCGGATGCAGAACATGGTTTCATTTCGGGTTGGTGAAAGCGAGAAAAGCGGGTTTTACCTGATTGCATCCAAGATAATTGAACTGGGACAAAAAAACGGCGAAATCCGAAAGGACTTACCGCTATACATACTGGAAGATTTACTCGAATTTGCTTTTATTGAAGTAGTGAAGCAGTTTTATTTTGATCCTGATAAGTTTAATGCCAGTAAAGCTATTGAACAGTGTGTCGACCTCTTTATTTATGCGGTCAGACCAGAAGATTAACTGGAATGCTTGATTCAAAAGCATCCAGATAATATTATAATAGGAGTGATTATTTATGTCTTTTATAAAAGTTAATGGGATTAACCTCCATTATGAAATCCGTGGCAGCGGACCCCGCGTCCTTTTTCTTCACGGTATAGGTGCGGACCTAAAGAACCTTGTTGGTATTTTCAATTCTCCGGTGCCGCAGCAGTTTACTGTACTCGCCTTTGACTACCGCGGTCTGGGGGAGTCGGACAGCCCCGCTGAACCTTTCAGCATTGCTGATATGGCCGAAGACGCCGCCGGTCTGGCGGCAGCTGTCGGCTGGGACCGGTATCATGTTCTCGGTGCCTCCATGGGAGGGATGGTGGCCCAGGAGCTGGTGCTGCGGTATCCTGATGTGGTTGACAGGCTTGTCCTTGGAGTTACCAATGCAGGAGGCGCTAATGCCGGACCACAGGTGATAGATAAGCTTGATCAAATGTCTACAGCTGAGAAGCTGAAACTGTCCGATACCCGGCAAGACGAGGCTTGGGCTGCTGCCAACCCGGAGATGGTCACCCGTTTCGAGGAACAGTCCAGGGCAGCCAGGGAGGCCTTACAGGGCAACCCGGATTTTTTCCGGGGCTTCAATAACCAAGTGCAGGCCGTTTTACAGCATGACACCTTTAACCGCCTGCAGCAGATTACTGCCCCGACCCTTGTTTTCGGCGGGCGCTATGATGGCAGTAATCCGCCTGAGATAACCCGGGCGCTGGCTGACCAAATTCCGGGGGCGCGTTATGAACTGTTTGAATCCGGGCATGGCAGCTGGTATTTTGATCCGGCGGCATGGCAATTGATTATTGAATTTCTCCGTGGTTAATTACATTTAGGAGATATAGGCAAGGAGTATTATCATGAGTTTATTGGTACTCGAAAACATAGTAAAAGAATATGGCAATCAATGTGTGTTAAACTGTGTTAGTCTAAGGGTCGAAAGAGGTGAAAGAGTAGCTCTGGTAGGTCCTAACGGCGCCGGTAAAACCACATTGCTTAAGATTGCCATGGGCCTTGAGAACAGTGATTGCGGTACTGTCAACATGGCACGGAATATCAAGGTGGGATATCTCAGTCAGGATTTGGCAGATGTCGAGGGTTCTGAGCTAACGGCAGATACAATCGTTCGTTATGAGAAGGTCTCTATACTTGAGAGGAGACTCAGGGAACTGGAACACCAAATGGCTGAGCACAGTGGAAATTCAGATGAAACCTCATACAGGAGATTAATGGATGAGTATTCAAGAATCCTGATCAAATATGAGGCCATGGATGGATACACGATCGAAACCAAAATTCGTAAGATGCTGGTTGGCCTGGGTCTGCGCAAAGAGACTCTCAGTACTCCGCTTAGCAGGTTGAGCGGGGGAGAGAAAATGCGGGTTTCGGTTGCCCGGATTCTTTTAGAGGAACCGGATTTGCTGCTGCTTGATGAACCTACCAATCACCTTGATATCCGGGCAACTGAGTGGTTTGAAGGCTTCCTCAAAAAATTCAAGGGCGGCATACTGTTAGTTTCCCATGACAGGTATTTCCTGGACCGGGTGGCTACCAGAGTCGCAGAGCTTGAAAATGGCAGTATTTGTATCAGGAGCGGCAACTATTCAAACTACATTCAGCATAAAAAGCAGCTTGGCCAGTTTGTGCTGAGTGAACAGAAACGCCTGAGATGGACCATCAGAAATGCAAAAGAAACTGCACAGGGACTCAAAAGCAGAGGCAATATAAAGGGCTCCAAAAGCAGGGAAAAAGAGGTAAAAAAGCTGAATAAGGAGCTGCAAACGAACCTGGAAGCAGTTAAAAAGCAGGAGCATCTTCACCGGGCGGCGGGTCCTAAAATAAAATTCAAGAAGGTCAGGCATGTCAGCAAGGACATCGCCTGGGCAGATAATCTGAAGAAAAGCTTTGGCGAGGTGACGCTGTTTGCCGGTGCCGCTTTCCATTTAATAGGGGGAGAAAGAATCGGTATCATCGGTCCTAACGGGTGTGGGAAATCCACACTTATTAACATGCTGCTGGGCAAGGATAAAGATTATGAAGGCTTCCTCAGGCTTGGTGAATGGGTAAGATATGCCTATATGGGTCAGGAAGTACTTTTTGATAATGATGAGATGACCATGCTGCAGCTTGTGTTATCCCAAAAGGAGATGAAGGAGAGGGAGGCCAGGGACCATCTGGCCTGGTTCCAGTTTTACGGGGATGAGGTTAATAAAAAAATACAGGTCTTAAGCGGTGGAGAACGTGTCCGGCTTTACCTGGCATGTGTGATGCTGGAGGATGCAGACTGTCTGATCCTCGATGAACCTACCAATCATCTTGATATGCCGGCAAGGGATGCAGTGGAAGCGGCATTAAAGGAATTTAAGGGGACCATTATAGCTGTTACCCATGACAGATACTACCTCACACATTGTGTGGAAAAAATACTTGAAATCGAAAACGGAAAGATAAATACCTATCAAGGAAACTATGAATTCTACAAACAGACTAAATTCGGCACTGATGAGGAAGCTGCCGAAGACAAGGTTTTGAATAATAAGAACTACAATAACAGAAAACCTGATAAGAATGTAAACAGTTTTAAAATCAAAGCCATGGAGAAAGAGAGGCAGGAGGTTGAAGCTCGGATAATTACTCTTGAGGCTAAAATTAAGGAGATGGAAGGATCGTTTGATGCGTCAACTCCCTTAGAAAAATATCAGGAATATGATGAGCTAGTAAAAGAAATTGACAGGCTGTACAGTGAGTGGAGTTGAAGTAAGGTTGTGGAATTGGGACTTTAATCACAGGAGGAGCTGGCCAACCTGGTGGGAGTATCCAGGCAGACCATAAGTCTGATTGAATCAGGCAAATACAATCCGTCCCTCAGCCTTTGTGTGGCTATATGCAGGGCCCTGTCCAAGACATTAAATGACCTGTTTTGGGAAGAGTAATATCAGCACAGGATTAGATAATTAAATTAAGGGAGGGGTCAATATGTATCGTTTCTCTCATGTGGGAATAGTTGTGGAAAATATGGAGGAATCGGTGGACTTTTATACCAGAGTTCTGGACTGTCAGATCCACAAACAGCATCGGGACGAAAACATTCAGTTCACCCTGTTGAGGTCAGATAATCAGGAGATTGAACTGCTGAAATTCCCTCGCGACGAAAAGGAGAGAAAAGAAGGAGTAATCAGTCACATTGCCTTTGCTGTAGAGAATATAGAGAGGGAAATCAGCCGTCTTCATGAAAGGGGAGTAAAGCTGGTTGGTGACCAACCCCGGGAGGTTTTAGGCGGGATGAAGATATTTTTCTTTAGCGGTCCCAATGGTGAGAGTATTGAATTTGTTCAGTATCACCAATAGACAGATGTGTCAGATAATATCACCAAGAGAAATAGAGATGAGTTTACCGAAGGAGAAACCAAATGAAATATGATTTAAACACAGGTACTCCGCGTACTTTGTCTACGGAAAACCCTGCCAGGCGTATCCTGGTGATGACTGCTGTACCGGCAGAAAGAGAGGCTGTACTGCGCGGACTGAATGGTGACAAAAGGTTTGATGTGCTGCTGGCAGGTGTTGGCCCGGCTGCAGCTGCAGCCAGCACAGCAAGGGCTCTGGCGGAGGCACAGGAACGGTTACTGGCACAGGTATCTGCAGATACCGGGCCTGGTTATGGCCTGGTAGTGAGTGCCGGTATTGGTGGAGGCTTTCCTGGCATCGCTGAGGTTGGTTCCCTGGTTGTAGCTACCGGAATTGTGGCTGCAGATCTGGGAGTGGAGACAGAGGAAAGTTTCATCAGCCTGGACGAACTAGGCCTTGGGTCAACCACTATACAGGTTGACAGTCAACTGGTACACTGCTTGACTGAGGCCTTCCGTGCAACAAAGCTCCCGGTTGTCAGCGGACCTGTGCTCACCGTATCGACTGCAACAGGAACAACCGCCGGTGCTGCAGTACTGGCCCGAAGGATACCGGGCGCGGCAGCTGAGGCTATGGAGGGCTATGGCGCTGCGGTAGCGGCTGCGGACTGCGGCATCCCCATATTGGAAATCCGCGCCATATCAAATTTAATAGGGCCGCGTGACCTGACCAAATGGCGCATTAAAGAGGCTCTGGATGTTCTGGAAGCTGCCGGCTCGGCATTGTTGGAGGTATTACCATGAAAATAGCATTCTCTTCCTGTCCCAATGACACATTTATTTTTCATGCCTGGGTGCATGGATTAATTCCGGGTGCACCGGAGCTTGAAGTCACCTATGCCGATATTGATATTACTAACACCCTGGCAGCCGGCTCAGGCGGGCCGGATATTATCAAAATTTCATATGCAGCCCTGCCTTGGGTGTTAGCCGAATATGCACTGCTGCCCTGCGGCGGGGCTTTGGGCAGAGGCTGTGGACCGCTGGTACTGACTTCCGGCGGGGCCGGCGCTGCCGCTGACCCGAAGCTGCTGAGCGGTCGACGAGTCGCGGTCCCAGGTGAACG
Organism: Phosphitispora fastidiosa; assembly: GCF_019008365.1. Classification (NCBI taxonomy): domain Bacteria; kingdom Bacillati; phylum Bacillota; class Clostridia; order Eubacteriales; family Peptococcaceae; genus Phosphitispora; species Phosphitispora fastidiosa. The sequence goes on from NZ_JAHHUL010000011.1 coordinate 32,110, forward strand.
TTCAACAGCCTATTTACTGTTCCAGTTGTGGGCGGCTCAAAAAGTGCCGGGGGGTGTGGGTGAAATAGTTGTCCTGCCTTTTCATGAGATTATGCCGGCAGTTCGCGACGGCTTAGTTGATGCCGGGATGGTGATTCATGAGGCCCGGTTTACGTATCATATGTATAAATTAAACCTTATGGCCGACCTGGGCAGCTGGTGGGAGGAGGATACCGGCTTGCCGATTCCGCTGGGGGCCATCATCGCCCGACGCTCATTGGACCTGCCTGCACTGGCCGGATGGATTCGAGCTTCGGTCAAATATGCCTGGGAGCATCCGGAGGCATCCCTGGAGTACGTTTTAAGCCATGCCCAGGAAATGTCCCCGGCAGTGGCTCAAGCCCATATTCAGCTTTATGTAAATGAATTCAGTGAGAACTTGGGTGAGGCGGGTTATCAGGCGGTAACTTCCCTGCTGAACCGGGCTGCGAAAGCAGGTCTGGTCCCAAAGGTGGATTTGGGGAGTGGTATTTGAGAATATTTCTCCTAAATTCATATGGGCCAGGCTTGGTAAAGAGCTTTTTGGTTATTGTTTAAGTGGTTTGGCAAAGAAATCAACAGCCTGACTAAAGTCCGCAGGCAGTGGAGCTTTAACCGTGACCTCGTGTTTGTCCCTTAAACACGTAAAGATGACTGAGGAGGCATGTAATGCCTGTCTGTTAATATAAGGAGAGGCTTTGCCATACATATGGTCTCCAATAACCGGGTGTCCCACATGGGCCAAATGGATGCGAATCTGGTGGGTTCTCCCTGTATCCAGACGTAATTCCAAAAGAGAAACCTCTGTAAAACTTTGAATGGTCCGGTAATGAGTAACGGCTCGTTCCCCGTTTTCGTTGACAGCCCGCCTGTTGGGCCGGTTAGGGTGGGATCCGATGGGGGCATCTATAGTTCCCGAGGCAGGTGAAACTGTTCCCTGAACCAAAGCCCAATAAGTACGTTTCAGATCACCGTTTTTTAACTGCTGCTCCAAAGTAAATTGACTCTGGGAATCCTTGGCAAAAACCACACACCCCGAGGTATCCCTGTCTAACCTGTGTAAAGGTCTAACAGTGCTCATTATGCTGCGTTGTTTCAAGTGGTATGCCAGATAATTTGCCAGTGTGCCGCCGGTTGTCCGCCCCGTTGGATGAACCAGCAGAGATGCAGGTTTATTTAAAACCATCAGGTACTCATCTTCATAGAGCACATCAATTTCTCCCGGTTCCGGCTGAGCCCCGTAGGTTGTATCTTCCAGCATAAGGACACGTAAACTATCCTTCGGTTTCAGCTTCTTTTGCAGGAATACGGTTTTCCCATTAAGAAGAACCCCTTTTTTTCTGGTCAGTTTTTGAATTTTTCGGCCGGAATATTGTAGAATCTGCTTTAAATAGTTCTCGACGGTTAACCCTTCGTGTTCTTCGGAAATATTATAAATATCAAATGTTTTCATTATTCCAAGACTTCCTTCCTGAATATCAACAGAGTTCTTACGTCAGGTTGACTGATATATTCCCGCAAACGTTTAGTTGATACTGCGGTTATTTTATTGCCATAATACAATATTTATTATCTAAAAACAAGATTGCCAAAAAAATCTGTATTTCAAAAGGTATTCATGCGATCAGAGCGGAAATATGGAAATTGACATACCATTCTATTCATGAGGGAGATGATTTATAAGATGTATGGCTGGTTTGATTGTCGCCTGCGGGTGGACCTTACGGCAGGCAGTGTACAGCGTGAAAATATTGGGGATCAGGTTCTGCGTGCCTTTATCGGCGGGCGCGGTCTTAATGACTGGGTATTGTTTCAGGAAGTACCGGCAGATGCAGATCCTTTGGCTCCGGAGAATGTAATCTGTTTTGCCCCCGGACCGCTGACCGGCACGGCTGTACCCATGAATTCCCGCTGTGAAGTAAGCACCATTGGTCCTCACAGTAATATTCTTGGCGACGGTAACGGCGGCAATATATTTCCTTATAGACTGAAGTGTTCGGGGCTTGACCAGATTGTGGTCACCGGCAGTTCGGAACGGCCGGTATACCTATGGATTGACAACGATGAGGCGGAGTTGTGTGATGCATCTGCATTGTGGGGCATGAACACCTGGGAGACAACCGATGTCCTGAAGAAAGTCCATGGCAGTGATATCGGTGTAGCCTGTATCGGCCAGGCCGGTGAAAACCTCGTAAGATTTGCCAGTGTAATACTTGACAAGCACAGCTCGGCGGCCCGCGGAGCCGGGGCTGTCATGGGTTCCAAACAGCTTAAGGCGATAGCTGTACGTGGCGGCAAAAGTGTTCCGGTTGCCCATGAGGGTGAGCTTAAGTTATTAGCCGGGGAGGACCGGCGCTATTTTCTCACCAATCCGTTCCAGAAGGAGACCGTATCCCGGGTGGGCACACATCATGGGCTGGGGAACTGGTTCCCGGGCTGGCGTAATAATACCAAATACCTGAGCAGTGACGAAGTTCCCCAACAGATTCATACTGAAGCATGGACTAAGTTTCAGACCGGGCGTACTGCCTGTCACACCTGTCCTTCGTTTTGTAAAGACGTTTATACCATACCTGAGGGCCCATATGCAGGGGAAACAGGTTCGGCAATGGAATATGAAGGCATCCACTGCCTGGGAATAAATTGCGGTGTGGAGGAACCGACTCCCATAATGGTGATGCAGAATTTGGCAGATAAATACGGTATGTGTGTTATTCCCCTGGGGAACAACCTTGCCTTTGCCAAAGACCTGTTTGCCCGTGGCATTCTTTCACCTGAAGATGTGGACGGACTTGACCTGTCCTGGGACAATCAAGAGGCCCAAATAGAATTAATTCACCGGATTGCACTGCGGAAGGGGTTTGGCAGCATTCTTGCGGAAGGAGAAATAGGTGCAGCCAGGCTGATTGGTCGTGGCTCCGCGGATTATAGCGATCAGGTCAAGGGGACCGGCCGGGGACATTTCCCTCCCGGTATTTTTGCCCTGGCACACGCCACTTCGACACGCGGGGCAGACCACTTGCGCGGTCGGAGCTGGGCCTTTGGCGAGAATGATGGGGACCTGTTTTCTCAACTGATTGAACAGGGTTTTATACCATCTGACGATGTCGGCAAGCTGTTAGCCAGTGAAGAGGCCTGTGCCCTGAACGACTGCCTCGGACGCTGTAAGGGGTCAGTAAATGCCTGGGTTAATGCTATTCCACTGGTCTGGAAACATCCCCTGTATAAGGGTCTGGCCAAAATGATGACTGCAGCCACCGGTGTTTCATTTAATGAAAACGACCTGACCCTGGCCGGCAGGCGGGTCTACCTGTTGGAAATGGCCCTCAATGCGCGGCGCGGTGTCACCCGCACCTCCGACCGCGTGGTACAGCGCCCTGAGCTGCGCGACACCCCGGAAGGGGAGCAACAGCGCCGGCAGCATGAGGAGATGCTGACCGAATATTACCGGCGCCGGGGTTGTGACCCGGTCACCGGTGTACCGACCCGTTCTGCGTTGGAAGGTCTGGACCTGGGTGAGGCCGCAGATGCCTTGGAAGCCGGGCCGGTGCGCACCTGGGATGGTCCGCCATTGTGGCCGGTGTCTGCTTACCCGAACGGACAAACTAGAGCTTAAACGAACTTTTCAGGGAAACTATTCTGTTAAACACCGGCCTGCCGGCTGTTGAGTGTTTGGGGTCAACATTAAAATAACCGTGCCTGAAGAACTGGAACTTATCATGGGGGTTTGCTTCCTTAAGGGCAGGTTCTACAAAACCCTGCAATACTTCCAGTGAATTAGGGTTTATATTGCTCGTGAAATCTGTCCCGTCTTCATTTTCTTCGTCAAGAATCAGGGGTTCATACAGCCTGAAATCCACTGCCACTGCACTATTGGCATCAACCCAGTGAATGGTCCCCTTTACTTTTCTCTCTGTGAAATCGGAACCGCTTTTGGTTGCCGGATCATAGGTACAGTGAATTTCAGTTATATTACCCTGCTCATCTTTGACAAACTCATGGCATTTTATAAAATAAGCATGCTTCAGCCTTACTTCATTCCCGGGGAACAGCCGGTGGTATTTTTTGGGCGGATCTTCCATAAAGTCATCCTGTTCAATATAGATTTCCCGGGAAAAAGGGATTTTCCTGGTACCCATTTCGGGGTTTTCCGGGTTATTTTCGGCCTCCAGCCATTCTACCTCTCCCTCAGGGTAGTTAGTGATAACAACCTTGAGCGGTCTGATGACAGCCATGGTCCTGGGGGCCTTCAGCTTCAGGTCTTCCCTGACAAAGTGGTCCAGCATCTGGGCATCCACTGTGCTGTAGCTCTTAGCGACCCCGATTTCCCTCACAAAGCTGCGAATGGCCTCGGGTGTATAGCCTTTTCTCCTTAATCCGGATATGGTCGGCATCCGGGGGTCATCCCATCCGTCAACCAGCTTTTCATCCACCAGAAGCTTGAGTTTTCTCTTACTCATGACAGTATTTGTCATATTGAGCCGGGCAAATTCATATTGACGCGGCTCGTTGTCCATCTCACATTCCCTGACTACCCAGTCATACAGAGGCCGGTGGTCCTCAAATTCCAGGGTGCAGATGGAATGGGTAACTCCTTCTAGGGCATCTTCCAGGGGATGGGCAAAGTCGTACATGGGATAAATGCACCATTTGTCCCCGGTATTATGGTGTGAGGCATGGGCAATCCGGTACAGCACCGGATCCCGCATATTAAGGTTGGGGGAGGCCATATCTATTTTAGCTCTGAGCACTTTTTCGCCATCTTTAAATTCGCCATTTCGCATCCGTTCAAAAAGCTCCAGATTTTCTTCCACTGTTCTGCTGCGATAGGGGCTCTCCTTTCCCGGCTCCTTGAGGGTACCCCGCGTCTGCCTGATTTCTTCTGCTGACAGATCACATACGTAAGCCAGGCCTTTTTTTATCAAAATTACCGCTCTGTTAAACATCTCCTCAAAAAAGTCTGAGCCAAAATACAGGCCATCCCATTCATAACCCAGCCATTTTACGTCCTCTTTAATTGATTCGACATATTCGGTTTCCTCTTTTAACGGGTTGGTGTCATCAAATCGCAAATTGGTTTTCCCGTTAAATTCATCAGCCAGGTCAAAGTTCAGCACTATTGACTTGGCATGCCCGATATGTAAGTAGCCATTGGGTTCAGGAGGAAAACGGGTCACGATTTCTTTGGACTTACCCGAGTTTAAATCATCAATAACAATATTTCTTATAAAATTGGAAGGAGCAGGCCTATTTTCCATGTGATCACCTTTTCTATTATATTTTTTCCGTAATATTGATTATTTGTATATATATTATAAAAACCCTTTTGTTTCCCGGCAACTTTTTTATTTTCTTTAATCAGGCCGCACTTTGGCAAGCCTTTCCCTTAACCATTGTAGACTGTCCCGGTAAAGGGTTTTTTATACCTGTTCCGCATATGGGAAACCTGGCGCGTTTTCTCATCCCCGTACGGTGAAAAGACAAATCATAGGCTGTGGAGCTATTGAATAATGAACAATAACTTGATAGAATAGTGTTAGCAGATGCTAACATTTTAAATCAATCTGCAACTTTCTGTCTGGAGGGAAAAATGAATAGCCATACCTCTGAGAAGATCCTTGATGCATCAATGGCCCTTTTCTCACAAAGAGGCTATAATTCTGTGACCACGAAACAGATTGCGCAAGAGGCCGGGGTCAGTGAGATGACTGTTTTCAGATACTTTGTAAACAAACGTAATTTGTTTGAACAGGCCCTCGAAAGGTTTATGTTTTCTCCCAAGTTTAAAGCTCTATTCGAGAACAGCCTGGTTTGGGATCTGGAAAAGGATTTACTGAAAATAAGCTATTATTACCAGGATGCATTACATAAGAACCAGAAAATTATTTTAATGCACTTTAAGAATGACGGGTTGGATTATAAACCCGAATCCCCTCTCTTTAAATACCCCAATGAACTCAAAAAACTTCTGGTTGATTACCTTAACAGAATGAAGGAAAAAGGCGCTTTGGAAGAAAATCCCGAGGTTTTGGCTGTCAGTATTTTGGCTGTTAACTTTGGGTTTTTTATGACTTACCTGATAAATAAGAGATTAACTATGAATACAGACCTGGACTCTTGTATCTCTAATTTTGTAAAAATTATCACTAAAGGGGTAACCGGTTAAGTTTCCCTGAAAACCCGGTTAAATTTTTATATGCCGTACGTTAGTAGTGACTTATTAGTGTGCTTTAACTGACATTGGAGGGCTGATATGAACGGTATACTTAATGTTGGGCTGGATGTAGGCTCAACAACGGTAAAAATGGTTGTCCTTAACGGAGAGGACAAAATTGTATATAAAAAGTATTTGCGACATTTTTCAGATATAAAAAGTACAGTCGGATCTTTATTTGAGGATGCCAAATCGGTTTTGGAGCGGCGTCTGCTGACCATCATGATCACAGGTTCCGGTGGGTTTGGTATTGCCCAGAAAATGGCGGTGCCTTTTATTCAGGAGGTTATGGCCAGCCTGGATGCGGTCAGGAGCAAGATTCCTTTTACTGATGTAGCTATTGAGCTTGGCGGTGAAGATGCCAAAATCACCTATTTCGGCGATTCGGTTGAACAGAGGATGAACGGGACCTGTGCCGGGGGAACAGGCGCTTTTATTGATCAGATGGCATCACTGCTGCAGACTGACCCGGCGGGGCTGAATGAACTGGCAAAAAGTCATCGCAATATTTACCCGATTGCATCAAGATGTGGTGTGTTTGCCAAGACAGATGTCCAGCCGCTGCTCAATGAAGGTGCGGCAAAAGAAGATATTGCGGCATCCATTCTGCAGGCGGTTGTTAACCAGACAATCAGCGGACTGGCCCAGGGAAGGCCAATTTCCGGCAATGTTGCTTTTCTGGGAGGGCCGCTCCATTTTATGTCGGAATTGAGGAAGCGGTTTAGTGATACCCTGAAGCTGACCAACAAAAGTGTTGTCTTCCCTGAAGATTCACAGTATTTTGTGGCCCTGGGAGCGGCTTTATCTTCCCGGAAGGAGCGGCCATTAGCCTTTGAATGTCTTTATGAGAGGTCTCCCATGATATCACTGCTTGACATGCAGGAAAGTGGGCACATGGAGCCGCTTTTTGCCAGTGATGAGGAATATCGTGAATTTGCTGACAGGCACTCCCGGCACAGGGTGAAGAGAGTTCCTCTGGAGAGCTGCCAGGGAGATGTTTTTTTAGGCATTGATGCCGGATCTACCACAACAAAGATTGCGCTCATCGACAACGAGGGGAACCTCTTGTATTCCCATTACGGGAGCAATAAGGGAAGCCCTCTGGAATCCACTATTGCAGCGCTGAAAAAGCTTTATAAACAATTGAATAAAGAGACCAACATCGTTTATTCTGCTGTTACGGGTTATGGTGAACACCTGATAAAGGCTGCCCTCAAAATTGATATAGGGGAGATTGAGACTGTAGCCCATTATAAGGCGGCAGAATTCTTTCTGCCGGGAGTAGACTTTGTCCTCGATATCGGCGGGCAGGATATGAAGAGCATGGTCATTCGTGACGGGGTTATTGATTCCATTATGTTAAATGAAGCGTGCTCCTCAGGGTGCGGCTCTTTCATCGAAAACTTTGCCAATTCATTGAAAATGGATGTAAAAGAATTTGTTGCCATGGGAGTCAGGGCGGAGAACCCTGTAGACCTGGGAACCCGCTGTACTGTTTTTATGAACTCCAAGGTAAAACAGGCCCAAAAGGAAGGGGCAGGTATAAGTGATATTTCTGCAGGAATATCCATTTCAGTTATCAAGAATGCCCTGTTTAAAGTTATCAGGCTGAGGAATGCAGATGACCTGGGCCGGAAGATTGTGGTCCAGGGAGGTACTTTTTACAATGAAGCTGTCCTCCGGGCAATGGAGAAGATTACCGGGGCTGAAGTTGTCCGCCCGGACATTGCGGGAATCATGGGGGCCTTCGGCGCTGCCCTGATTGCCAGGAACCGTTATGAAAAGGGATATGCTTCCGGCCTTCTTCACGCAGAGGAGCTGGAATCCTTCACAACAGATACATCAATGAGACGCTGCGGGTTATGTGGGAACAATTGCCTGGTTACGGTAAAGGCATTTTCCAACGGCAGTGAGTTTGTCTCAGGCAACAGGTGTGAACGCGGCGCCGGGAAAGAAAAGGTTGACAACAACATTCCCAATGTCTATGAATATAAATACAAAAGGCTTTTTAATTACAGGTCGCTGCCTGAGACGGAAGCTCACAGAGGGGTTATCGGAATTCCCAGGGCGCTGAATATTTACGAGGATTATCCGTTCTGGCATACCTTTTTTACAGAATTGGGATACCGGGTTGTGGTTTCAGGACGTTCCTCAAAGGATATCTACGAACTGGGGATGGAAACGATTCCATCCGAGTCAGCGTGTTATCCGGCCAAAATAACCCATGGCCACATTGCAGACCTGATTCTCAATAAAGGTGTCCGTAAAATATTTTACCCCTGCATACCGTATAACATAAAAGAGGACCCTGAAGCCAACAACATGTTTAACTGTCCCATAGTTACCTCATATCCGGAAACAATCAGCGCTAACATGGATGTAACCAGAGCAGGTGGAGTTACTTTTTATCATCCCTTCCTGCCTCTTGATATGCCGCCAAGGATGGTCAAACGGCTGATCGAAGAACTTGCTCCTGAAGGTATTCCCAGGAAAGAGCTTGAACAGGCAGTTGGCAAAGCATACCTTGAACTGGAACGGTACAAAGAAGATGTACGCAAAGAAGGGGAAGCAACCCTTAGGTATATAAAGGAAAACCATCTCAAGGGGATAGTGCTGGCAGGCAGGCCATATCACATCGACCCTGAAATAAATCACGGTATTCCGGGGATGATCAATTCCTATGGTTTTGCGGTCCTGTCCGAGGACTCCGTCAGGCACCTGGGCATAGTGGAACGACCGCTCAGGGTGGTTGACCAGTGGGTGTACCATTCCAGAATGTATGCTGCCGCTTCCTTTGTGGCCACACAGCCCGACATAGAGCTGATTCAGCTTAACTCTTTTGGCTGCGGCCTGGATGCAGTAACGACAGACCAGATAAAAGAAATTCTCGATAATCACGGAAAAATTTACACGTTATTAAAAATAGATGAAATAAATAACCTGGGCGCTGCCCGGATAAGGCTGCGTTCCCTGATTGCCGCTATCAGGGAAAGGGATAAAAGAAAGTTTGTGCCGGGAAAACGTGTCCAGTTACAACAAAGAGCTGTATTTACGGAAGAAATGAAAAAAACCCACACAATCCTGGCTCCCCAGATGTCACCGATACATTTCCAGTTCCTGAGGACCGGGTTTGAGCTTGCCGGATATAATGTTGAAGTTCTCCCATCAGTAGATAAATCGGCAATTGATGAGGGGCTGCGGTATGTTCATAATGATGCCTGTTACCCGGCAATTATTGTGGTCGGGCAGCTAATGAAGGCCTTGAGGTCAGGGGAATATGACCTGGACAGTACTTCTGTGATTATTACCCAGACCGGAGGGGGCTGCCGGGCTACCAACTATATTTCTTTTATTAAAAAGGCTTTAAGGGATGCCGGCATGGAGCGCGTTCCGGTACTGTCCCTTAATGCTTCCGGCATGGAAAAACATCCTGGTTTTAAAGTGACCCTGCCGATGCTGAATAAGCTTTTGATGGGGCTGATTTATGGAGACCTTTTTATGAGACTGCTTTACCGGGTAAGGCCATATGAAAAAATACCCGGTTCCGCCAACCGCCTGTACGAAAAGTGGGCTGCCAGATGCCAGGAATCACTGCGGAGCGGCGGGAGAAAACAGTTTAAGGAAAACATTTATAAAATTGTCGCCGATTTTGATAATTTTGAAATCTATGAGGATATGGTCAAGCCAAGGGTGGGAGTTGTCGGTGAAATCCTGGTCAAATTCCATCCTACTGCCAACAACAACATAGTAGAACTACTGGAAGCAGAAGGGGCGGAGGCGGTAGTCCCGGACCTGACAGATTTCCTGTTCTACAGTGCGTTTGACAGTAAAATTAAGTATCAGCAGCTGTCAGGAAGCTTCAAAAACATGGTTTCCGGCCAGGTATCCATCAAATTTATGGAGTATTTCAGAAAGGACATGAAAAAGGCCCTGGCTAAAAGCAGGCGTTTTCACCCACCCAAAACCATTGAAGAAATAGCCCGGTTCGCGGAAAAACATCTTTCACTGGCACATCAGACAGGTGAGGGGTGGTTCCTGACAGGTGAAATGGTTGAACTTATTCACAGCGGCGTACAAAATATTGTGTGCCTGCAGCCCTTTGCCTGTCTGCCAAACCATATTACCGGGAAAGGTATGATCAGGGAACTCAGGAGGTCATATCCCATGGCCAATATTGCCCCAATTGATTATGACCCAGGGGCCAGTGAAGTCAATCAGCTCAACCGGATTAAACTGATGCTGTCTGTTGCTGTAAAAAACATGGAATCAGGTACAGTAATGAGTACCGAAATAGGATAAAAAAACAGGCAGCTCCGCAACTTATGGGGTGCGTGTTCTAATTTGAAGTCATAAAGCAAGAAGCGGTAGATATTTTCCGGAAGGATGAGTCTGACGTCAGTCGGCCCACGAGCGCTTTGCGCGAGTGGCAAGCCGACTGAGTTGTCGGGGGACCCCCCAATCCGTCGAAACGGCGGCTTTCGAAGAGCCGGGGTTTCGGTAACGGATTGGGGGTCCATCCTGGAGGAATTTATCTACCGCTTCCTGGCCTTTATTGGTTAAATTTAGACAGGCAGCCCAATAAGTGAATTGGAGCCGCCTGTTTTTTTTATTTCTTCCTTCTGCGGGCTTCTCTTTCTGCCTTTTGTGCTGCTCTTCTTTCCTGTTCTTCTCTTTCTTGTTCGACAGTCCTCATAAAGATTCCTGACCCCAGCCAGGCCGAAACAGCGAATATCATCCAAAGTGCGTGGGTAAGCACCAACCCCTGGAGAATGAAGTTAACTCCAAAACCCAGGCCTACAGCAGGAATACTGATAAGAAGTGTGCGAATGACCCGTTCAAAACCTTTTTGGCGGGGAATAGGCCATATCTTGGCAAAGATGGCCCCGATAATGAGACCCAGGGTAACGGTGATTAATATCTGGGCGAGAACCAAAGGTGTGGGGAAGTCCCAACCCCAGATATAATGGCCTGCCAGGTAGAAAAGGTCAACGAAAAAGGAGATCCCCAGGGCCCTGCGTACAATCCATAAAATAATTGCGGAATTCAACTTATATCTCCCCCCAATTGCGATACCGGTAGTCATAGTTTCAACTCCCCCCTTTTTTAAGGAAGCCCCGGGGCGGTAACCTGGCCCCAGGGCTGTAAAGTACCTGTTATTGAACCATTGTTTTAGTGAGCCTGTGCTTCCCCTACGCCGGACGGTGTCCGTACGTCATTGACAAGCTGTTGAATTTCAAGCGGCGGCGGCGGGGTAAGCCGTGAGATTACGAAGGTCAGCACAAAGTTGAAGATCATGCCCACCATTCCGATACCCTGGGCGTTGACACCCATGAAATCGGTGAGTAGTGGGGCTTCGGTACCTAATACTTTCATTGACTGCATCATTACTATCATGGAGAGTGTAAACACAAGACCGACAATCATTCCCACGATAGCGCCTTCCTTGGTCGTTCTGGTATCAAAGATACCCAGGATAATAACCGGGAAGATACTAGCTGCCGCAAGACCGAAGGCGAAGGCCACCACCTCGGCAACGAATCCCGGCGGGTGAACACCGAACCAGGCGGCACAACATACGCCGACCAGTACCATGGCCCGACCTATCTTCATCCGCTGTGCTTCAGAGGCATCAGGCCTGAAGATACGGTAATAGAGGTCGTGGGATACCGCAGAGGACATCGCTATCAGCAGGCCTGACGCTGTCGAGAGGGCTGCTGCCAGACCGCCGGCGGCCACCAGGGCAACGATAAAGGGAGCCAGTTTGGCAACCTCAGGGGTTGAGAGAACGATCATATCATTGTCAATGGTAACTTCATTGGCAGGGTCTTTGGCATTGGTCATATTAATCATGCCGTCACCGTTTTTGTCTTCTAGCTTGAGCAGTCCTGCAGCTCCCCATTTCTCAACCCAGGAAATTTTCTGGACCTCGGCAAGGGGCTTGTTGGCAAGAGTATCAATCAGGTTGTACCTGGCAAAAACGCCGATTGCAGGAGCTGTGGTATACAGCAGGGCGATGAAGAGGAGGGCCCAGCCTGCTGAGTAACGGGCATCACGTACAGTTGGAACTGTATAGAACCGGATGATAACGTGAGGCAGTCCCGCAGTACCTACCATCAGTGAGAGGGTAATGGCAAACACGTTAAGTGCGCTCAGGTTGGTAAAGGGTTTGATGTATTCATTCATGCCCAGGGTTAACTGGAGGTCACTGAGGCGCTGGGCAATATCTGTAAAGGTCAGGCCAAGCTGAGGAATCGGGTTGCCGGTCAGCTTGAGGGAGATAGCGATAGCCGGGATTGCATAGGCACACATAAGTACGCCATACTGGGCAACCTGGGTGTAGGTAACCCCTTTCATACCACCGATAGTGGCGAAAAAGGCGACGATAACCGTACCTATAAGAACTCCGACGACAATGTCAACCTGCAGGTAACGGCTGAAAACGATACCAACACCGCGCATCTGGCCGGCAATGTAGGTCATGGATACAAACACGGTACATACGGCGGCAACGGCACGCGCGTACTTGGAGTAGTAACGGTCACCGATAAAGTCGGGAACTGTGTACCGGCCAAACTTACGCAGGTAAGGAGCCAGGAGCAGAGCCAGGAGCACATAGCCTCCGGTCCAGCCCATCAGATATACGGCTCCGTCATAACCGAGCACCGAGATACTACCGGCCATACCGATAAAGGAGGCAGCCGACATCCAGTCTGCAGCGGTGGCGGCGCCGTTGGCTAATGCGGAGACACCCCGACCGGCAACATAGAAACCGGCCGTTTCCTTAACCCGGGACATCCAGCCGACGTAAATGTACAGACTAAAAGTGATTATAACAAATATAATAGTCCAGGTTTCAACGCTCATCCTTATGCCCCCTTCTTCAATTTGACTTCTTGTACGTCAAATTCTTTGTCCATTTTGTCCATTTTCCAGCAGTAGAAGAATATCAGGCACACAAAAATGATGATAGAACCCTGCTGGGCAAACCAGAAGGAAAGCGGGACACCGCCCAACTTGATGTTATATAGAGGGTTAGCAAAGATAATTGCAGCACCGAGACTTACTGCTGCCCAGACAATCAGGCAGCCGATAATTAGGGTGAGGTTCTTTTTCCAGTAGACCTTTAAACGTTCTTCGTTCATACCCATCCTCCTTAATTTAGGTTCAAAAGTTAATAGGAATAACTCCAAATTCTAATTGTCAGGTTTTATTTACCTGATCTTTTTCTAAAGGTTTCTTCCGTAATCCTGAAAGCGAATTGAACTAACATTCCTCCCTTCCTAGGATTTATCTGTTGTTCTCTTATCCCCCCATGTCATCTTATCCAGGACAGAGCCTGAATCACCTCCTTTGGTTAATATGTCTGATGGTAATTCCTATTCTAATTGTAAGGGGTGTCGGGGAAATAATAATTAAAAAATCCTTTAGGAATCAAAAAAAGCATCCGTTTGGAGATATAATTCTTTTATTGGTTAAAGCATTTATTAGGGGCTGTTTTCAATAACTCCTTTGACTGCTTACCTGATGATAGAACCGTTGGCGGTTAATATAGACCGTCCACGCCGGTAAAATAGCAAAATTTCAGAAATTTTAGATATTAATGCCGAAGAGCCGAAAGCACTGCCAATGCCCTCAACAGTAAAGGCCCGAACCTTTTTGCAAGGTCCGGGCCTTTAAAAAACAGCAGATTATTGGCGAACGGTTAGGATTCTACTGTTATCACCTATTTCATTTTGATGGCACGATGGGGGCAGTAAGCAACACACTTTCCGCAGCCGACACACTTATCCCCGTCGATTTGGGGGACCTCAGCCTTAAAGAGCCAATGCGTTTTTTGGGTGATAGCCCCAAGGCCGCAGACTCTTTTGGCGGCACAGAACGGTGAATGGTCACACAGTTTTTCATTAAGTACAGCTTTTTTCTTCTTTGCCAATTCAAAAACCTCCATATAAGTAATATCAAATCAACAGTTTAGATCAAATCAACAATAGGCTGCTATCAAACCAAGTATAATTAAAACCATACAACATACCCTAGGGGGGTATACTCAGTATAGCAGAAAAAAGTTTCATTTACAAACCCGTTAAAAAATTATATAATAATTAAATAATAACAGAGACTCAAATTGTTTTTAGCTAGGGGTGCCCAAAAGGCTGAGAGGTTTTGTCAGAAACCAACCCTTGGAACCTGAATCCCGGATAATACCGGCGAAGGGAAGCTAGTGTTTTGTTAACAAAGCAGGCTTGCCATTTGGTAAGCCTGCAGCTGTTTTCAGCGAATAAATTAATAGGGTGATGGTAATTGTGCAGCTAAAAATTAATGGCAAGGTGACGGAAATAGAGCCTTTGCTGACTCTTGCCGGCCTCATGCAGACCCGCGGGATTAAGTCGGGGGCAGTGGTTGTCCAGTACAACGGGGATATTGTTGATAAGGGCTTTTGGACCGAAATTGTACTTAAAGAAAATGATGAATTGGAAATACTTCGTTTTGTAGGGGGGGGCTAATAATGGACATCTTAAAAATTGGAGGGCAGGAAATTCACAACCGGCTGTTTCTGGGCACAGGGAAATTTGCTTCAGATGCGCTCATTCCTGATGTGATCAAGGCTTCCGGGGTGCAGGTGGTGACTGTTGCTCTGCGCAGGGTTGATTTTGAAAACGAGCAGGATAATATGCTGAATTATATAGATAAGGAATGTGTTTTGATGCCCAATACCTCAGGGGCGCGGACCGCTGATGAGGCAGTCAGGATTGCCCGGATTGCCCGGGCTGCCGGATGTGGTAACTGGGTTAAAATTGAAGTCATAAAAGACAACAAATACCTGCTTCCTGATAATACTGAGACCCTGAAGGCAACCGAGATCCTTGCCCGTGAGGGGTTTGCGGTTTTCCCATACATGAGCCCGGACCTGATGGCAGCCCGTCAGATGAGGGATGCCGGGGCTGCAGCTATTATGCCCCTGGGTTCGCCCATAGGTTCCAACAGGGGATTGCAAACCCGGGAACTGGTGCGGATACTTATTGATGAAATTGACCTTCCGATAATTGTTGACGCTGGGATTGGCCGGCCTTCGGAGGCCGCAGAAGCAATGGAAATGGGCGCTGCTGCAGTGCTGGTGAATACCGCAATTGCGGTGGCTGATGATCCTGTATCTATGGCTGCAGCCTTCAGTATGGCAGTAAAGGCGGGCCGTCAGGGTTACTTGGCTGGACCTGGGGCTGCAAAGCTGTATGCAGAGGCTTCATCGCCTCTGACCGGGTTCCTGCGGGATTTTGAATAACAAATGAAAAGAAAGTTTATGTCTGATAAATTATTGAAATTGATTGGAATGATTACAGATGGGCTTTTATGAAATATATAATGAAATTAAAGATACAGACTTTGCCGGATTGCTTAAAGAGGTGACAGTTCAGCAAGCAGAGAGGGTAATCGGGGAAAACACGGTTAGTGATACCGGGTTTCTGCGGCTGTTGTCTCCGGCTGCCGGCGAAAGGCTGGAGCCTATGGCCCGGAAGGCACATCACCTGACCTTAAAGAATTTTGGCCGGGTAATCGGCCTGTATACACCGATGTATCTTTCGGACTTTTGTACCAACGAATGTGTTTACTGTGGCTTTAATACCAAAAACCCTATGCGCCGCAGGACTCTAAGTGTTGCAGAGGTTGAACGGGAAGGCCGGATGATTGCCGGAACGGGATTGAGACACCTGCTTATCCTCACGGGAGAAGCGCCGCGCCAGGCATCTGTGGAATACCTGGCCGAGTGTACCGGGAGATTGCGGAAGTACTTCTCCTCAGTTTCTATTGAAGTATATCCCATGGAAACAGCAGGATATCAGACCCTTGTTGCCGCAGGGGTTGATGGAATGACTGTTTACCAGGAGGTATATGACCCGGAAATTTATGACCGGCTCCACATTAAAGGGCCTAAGAAAAACTATCTCTTCAGGCTTGATGCACCGGAGCGGGCTTGTCAGGCCGGCATGCGGACTGTCAACCTGGGGGCATTGCTGGGGCTTGCAGACTGGAGAAGCGAGGTTTTTGCCCTTGGGCTTCATGCAAAATACCTTCAGGATAAATACCCCGATACCGAAATCAGTGTGTCATTTCCACGCATCAGGCCCGCAGCCGGACAATTCCGGCCTGCGGTAGAGGTAACTGACCGGGCACTGGTTCAGATGATATTAGCGATAAGGCTGTTTTTGCCCCGGGCGGGGATTACCCTTTCTACAAGAGAAAACTCCGATTTTCGGGACAACCTCATCAGGCTTGGGGTAACCAAAATGTCTGCCGGTTCCTGCACTGAAGTGGGAGGGCGGCTGGATGGGGATGGCCATGAAGGTCAGTTTGAAATTTCCGATACGCGTTCTGTGGCCGAAATGAAGGCTGCTATTTTACAACACGGATACCAACCTGTCTCCAAAGACTGGCTGATAATATAAGACCGGCTGATAAATTGAGTTGAGTATAAGTGGTCAGCAATCAATGTAATGGGACTGTTTTTCGGCGGCTGCAGCCGTTTGTGGGGCAGACCTGTTTTTTTTAGAATTTTCGAACCGTTTTCAGGGGATATGGTGTCTAATAGATAGACAGCAGTCAGGTGGTGTGGCAATGGATATAACAGGACTGGTAAAAATGGCCCGGGCCGGAGACGAACAGGCTTATGCCAGGCTTATAGAAATGAAGCGGGAGAATCTCTACAGGATTGCTTTAGCATATGTGGGCAATGAAGCTGACTGCCAGGATATGCTTCAGGAGGCCTATTTAAAGGCATACTTGTCTTTAAATAAGCTTAAGAACCCTGAATTTTTCTTTACTTGGCTGACCAGAATTCTGATAAATCTATGCTGCAGCCAGTTAAAAAGAAGGTATAAATTTGTCAGATTAGATGGAGGGCAGCCCGCAGGAAGTTATGTTGACCCGAATTTCATTTTGGCTGAAGCCAAGGCTGATATAACCGGTATGCTTGATTCCCTTGATGAAAAGTACCGCCAAGTGCTAATTTTAAAGTACTTGGGAGAATATACCCTTGTTGAAATCAGTGAAATACTGAAATGTCCCCTGGGTACGGTCAAATCGCGTTTAAACTACGGGCTCAGGGAACTCCGGGAAAAAGCTGAAAGGAGGGCTGGCTGTGATTGATTGCAGGTCAGTGCAAAATTTGCTGCCGGAATATGCTTTGGCAGAACTGGATGATGAAACAACACAACGTATTTGCCGGCACCTGCGGGAATGTCCGGAATGCAATCAGGAGAAGGAGCGGCTCCGGGAGTTGTATGGTTTCGGTAACGTTTTTTTCGGGCAAATGAAAGAGGGTATCCCAATTCCGGCAGGCGCTGGATACCTAAAACTGCCGGAATACAGGAGACGGGGGCTCCGGCTGCCCGTGTTCCGGGAAGTTTTTGGCCTGAAATATGCTGCAGCCTGTGCCGTTGTGGTAATCCTCTTTTTCAGCACATATATTTCCCCGACCGCAGCCTATTATGCCTCCAAAATTCCCGTCCTTGGCCAGGTATTCACTACTGTGGATGAAGGGGCCCTGGTGGCACATGAAGAGGGTTTTGGGCAGCGGGTGGGAAAAACCAGGACCATTAACGGGGCCGCTTTTATGGTGGATGAAGTTATCATTGACCAGGCCAGAACCCTGCTGTTATTCCGGATAAAACTGCCGGAGTATGTTGAATTTGATGGCGGGATGCCGGAAGATGTTGTCCTGGAAGACCAGTTTGGCTATTCATACCGGTTCAGCGGTGCTTCGGCTGAAGCCTCCACAGAAAAAAAAGAGATTTCAGGTGTTCTGGAATTCCCGCCGCTGAAGACCTGGGCCAGGAAACTGACCTTCCGGACAACGGCGCTTAATATACACAGAGACAAAGAACAACATTATATTTTGGGAAACTGGGAATTTGATTTCGCAGTTGACCCTCTGCTTGCCAAAAGGGTAACCAGAGAGATCAAAATTGACCGGGAGTTTTCTGTTGACGGGGTGGATATTCACTTTACCAAGGCAGTCCTTGCTCCCAGCCAGACTGCAGTATTTTATGAGTATAAATCTAAAGAGCCTGATAGGGCCGGCAGGGAATGGAGGCATCGCGAAGAGTTGCTGCGCCAGGTTAAACTGATTGATGATTCCGGCAGGGAATACAGCCGCCTGGGGGGAGGGGGAGGAACTTCCTCTGCTTTGGGGAAAATTACCGGTAATGGAGTGTTAAACTTCAGCCCGGTCCTGTTTTCTGATGCCGGTCGGCTTAACCTGGAAGGAGCCGGGTTTGCAGTAGATAAATCCGGTATGGAAGTGCTTGTGCCTCTGGACCTTAAAGTTGAATACCCTATGAAACATGAGTTTTTGGACGGCACTGTGACCATTGACAGCGCCGCTGCTGCCGACGGGCAGTTGAAGGTTCGTATCCTCACAGGTGACGGAGCCGTAAACAGCGTTTATTCGGTGTTTTTAACAGATACCGCCGGAAAACAATATAACGCCGTGAGTATGAGTTTTGTCGACAAGGTCAGGATTGGGACCGGTGACCGGGTTCAAACAGGGATGGTACAGGAAATCGTTTTCAATACCCCTGCTGCAGACCCAGCGGGTAGGTTTACCATGGTCATCCGGGAGGCAAACATTAATATAGACAGCACATGGAGAGTTGCTATTCCTTTGGGACGGGAGGGGGAGAGATGAAAAAAAGACTGTTGATTATAGTCCTGGCTGTGCTTGCCTTGGGCTTTATGCTGCAGTTGCTGCCTGCCTCGAATATTGCTTTACAGACAGTTGACGCGGAAACCCGTCGGGAGTTTTTACAGAAAATAAACCGCACTGTCAAGGCTGAAGGGCTAGAGATAACGGTCACGGAAGTATTTCTTGACCTTAATACCATATATGTCAACGGCACTGTCAGGGGTAAAGAAAAAATTGTTGCCCTGGAAGTAACCGACAAGAATGACCCCGAAGCAGCTGATAAAGTCAACGATAGCGGGCAGCAGCCAAAAGCGCTGCCGGGTACGGAACTGGAGTGGGGAATGCACGGGCTTTGGTCGGGCGGGAAGTGGTGGCATCCGGCGGGTGACAGATTTTCTGTCAGGTTTCCCCATGGCCTTGACCTGAGTCAGCCGGGATTTAATATGGTGTTTTATACTTCGCCAGGTGAGAAGGTAGTTTTGGAGATACCGGTTAAAGAAAACCTTAAGGATAAAGTAAAGGTGGTTCCGGTTAACTGGAAGGCAGACCTTGAGGGGAAGCGGCTGGAGATCCGGGAAATCAGTTTTGGGCTGACCTATACGGCTGTCCAATACCAAACCCGGTCAAGTTTTGCATGGCGGGACATGGAATTCACCCTTACTGATTTAACGACAGGGAAAACCTACCGGAGCGCATTTGGCTCTCTGAGCGGAGATGGGGAAGAATATACCGGGGAGGCAGCATTTGAGGACCCCGTACCACTGCCGGAAGGCCCTGTTGAGCTTAAGGTCCGCAGCAAGGAAGGTACTGTTAAAAAGCAGATCAGTGTGTTGACACTTCCCATACCTAAAGGCAGGGGATTCTTGGGTGATTAAACCTCCCCTCCATAGGAATATTATACCATACAAAACCTATGTTCGGGGAAAATATGTTCGCCTTTAAAATAATATAGCAACTTTCGGGGCATCGACCCTCGGTCACTGTGCCTTATATCCCCATGGCTAAAGCTAGGGGCTTTACGGCGCTTATGGTAACTATTAGCAGGGTACACAACCAAATTAGCAGGGGGCAATGACACATGTGTGAAGAACATACGGTTAGGGAACCGTTTTGGATGAAAAAGCTGATGCTGCTTGCCTACGGGAAATGGGTAGATGACACTCTGGATTATTACCTCTTTTTGGGGAGAATGACCAGGGTTCCTTTGATCGGCAGGGTGGTGCATTTTTTTGCGGAACAATACGGCAAATATATGCACGGAGGCAGGGCGGCAACGGCAGATGAATGTATCGGGGTGCTGGCAGGGGCACGACAGATTGCTATTATGGACTGTTCCTGCAGGGTTAAATACGACAATTGTGATAAACCGATCAGGACCTGTATCGCCATAAATACCGGGGCTGAAGTCCTGGGCAGCCTAAGAAAAGAGCAGCTTGTTTCGATAGAGGAAGCAGTGCGGATTGTAAGGGAAGCACCGGACCATGGTCTGATAAGGTCAATCACCCATTGTGTGTTACCTGACCAATACGTTATCTGCAACTGCTGTACCTGCTGCTGTGTGCCTTACAGGCTAAGAAGCGAGTATGGCATCAGAAGCGCCGTGGAGGATGGGTTTTATGCGGCTCAAATCAATACCGGAAGCTGCCTCAAATGCGGCAGGTGTCTGGATAAGTGTCCCCAAGACGCCATTGATATTGATCAGGGAACAATTGATGCGGCGAAGTGCCTTGGCTGTGGAAACTGTTTTGACAACTGCCCCCACAACGCGATACAAATGGTGGTGCGGGAGGACCGGAAACCTGTGATGCTGCCCGGCAGAGCCGCAAGATTCCTGATGTATACCGTCTTTCTGGCAGTAATCCTGCCCCTGGCTGGGGGGTATAAACTACTGCATACATCGAAGGGGAAACTATCCAAATAACCTGATAGATTATGATATTTAAATTTAAAGCAAGGAGTATAATTTTCCTCCAGGGCGTCCAACGGTGTCCTGGAGGTTTTTTCCTGCTTTTTTAGCCGTTTGGCGGCAATAAATGAGCAGGGGAAAATACATAGATGGACTCTTTAAGGGAAACCATATTTTATAAGAGGGTTTCATGGGAGTGTGCTAATGGACAAACATCGTTTGCTGGAGAAGCTTAACTGGTTTTATTCCCTGGAAATTAATCAGGTGGATATGTACCGGAAGCAGAGCAAAAAGACTGAAGACCCGCATCTTGCCAGGGCGCTCAACAAATTTGCCGAGATTGAACAGGGTCATGTCGAAAATATTTGCAGCACAATTGAGCGGCTGGGGGCCAACCCATCTTTTTTATGGGAAATTGCCGGGGAGATATCCGGCGCTGTTACAGGCACCCTTTCAAGTCTTCCGACCCGTGAAGAGACATTAAGGTTTAATATTGCCCTGGAGACAAAGGCAATATCCGATTATAAGGCGTTAATGAGATTGGTTGGTGATGATGACATCAGGGAGACCCTTTGGAGCAATATGATTGATGAGGAACTGCATACATCGTGGATGAATGCTGAATTGATGAAAATGAAAGGAGAAGGTCATTGATGCGGGAGTTTAAACTTAGTAGGTTATTAGTAGTTTCTTTGCTGGTGTTGACGGTTTTTTCGGGAGGATTAATATATTCCCGGACTATTTCAGCCCAGACTCCAAAGCTGAACTGGGGTTCCTCCGGAGCTGATGTTTCCAAGGTCCAGACAAAACTCAGGGACTGGGGTTATTACAAAGGGGCGGTTGACGGGGTATACGGCGGTGGTACTGTAAATGCGGTAAAAAAATTTCAGGCCAAAAACGGCCTGGCTGCAGACGGGATAGTTGGTCCTGCCACATGGGAAGCCCTGGGGTTTACTGTAAGCCGTCCAGACGGATACCAGCCTTCAAGGGGTATTTCCGCCAGGGATGATATATATCTCCTGGCAAGGGTAGTCAACGGGGAAGCGGCAAATGAACCACACCTCGGAAAAGTTGCGGTGGCAGCAGTGATTTTAAACAGGGTCGAAAGCGATAAGTTTCCCAATACTCTGGCAGGGGTTATTTACCAGCCACATGCCTTTGAATCCATAACCAATGGAATAGCCAATGCGCAGCCCTCCCAGGATTCGGTCAAGGCTGCTCAGGATGCCATGAATGGATGGGATCCTTCTCAGGGGGCATTGTTTTTTTGGAATCCCGCGAAACCCGTGAGCAGTTGGATATGGTCAAGGCCCATTATAACCGAAATAGGAGGTCATGTGTTCGCCAGGTAAAGCCAGGAGTTAAGGTTTAGCGCCTAAGGCTGTCAATAATTTGAGTTAGAAAGGGGACTTTTACTTTGAGGAAATGGTGGATGATTCCTGCCCTGGCTGCTGTGCTGGCCATAGGCGGGCTGGCATACTGGGGATACGGATTAGCTCAGGACAGGGACCAGATTGTCACTTATATGAACAACAATAACCAAAGGGCGTTCTACCAGTTGGTGGACCATGTGGAAAATATGGAGGTCATGCTTTCCAAGGGCCTGGTCTCAAACTCACCCTCACAGCGGATGATGATTTTTTCCGATGTTTGGCAGGAATCCTATGCAGCCAGGGAAACCCTGGCACAGATACCGGTCACAGGACCCAGCCTGACCCGAACCTCTACCTTCCTTACCCAGACCGGAGATTATGTCTGGTCACTGGCCAAGAGATTTGTCAGGGGTGATGAGATCAAGGCTGAAGAAATCGACAAACTGAACAGGCTGCATACTGAAGCCGGGTATCTTGCCGCTGAGTTGGAGAACATAGAGAAAATGGCTGCTGACAGGAGGCTTACCTGGGGGGAAATCAAGTCAAAGTCTGAAGATATGGGCCAAGATGTCAATGTTCCCAGGGGACTTGAAAATATTAACCGGAAAATGGAGGACTTTCCCACCTTGATTTATGACGGTCCATTTTCAGACCACATTATCAATAGAAAGCCCCAGAGTCTTACCGGCAGCGCAGTCAGCAGGGATCAGGCCGGGACCGCTGCCCGGAGATTCGTGGAGACAGGGACTTCCAAAAAATTCAGGGTGGTAAATACTGAAGAGGTTAATGGCATCATTCCTGCCTACAGGATTTATCTGGCTTCACAGCGGCAGGTAAAACCATCGGTAACGGTTGATATATCCAAAAAAGGCGGACATACGCTGTTTATGCTGAACAACAGAGTGGTTAACAAGGCCGCGACATCTTCCGATAAGGCTGTTTCACTGGCCCGGAGTTTTCTGGAAAAGCGGAATATAGATAATATGGCGCCGACATACTTTATTGAACAGCAAAATACGGGAATAGTTATTTTTGAATATGAACAGGACGGGATACTGATTTACCCCGACCTGATGAAAGTAAAAGTCGCTCTGGATACCGGAGAAATAGTCGGCTTCGAAGGCACCGGGTTTCTGATGAATCACCAAAACAGGCAGCTTCCCAAACCGAAATTGAGTGAGCGGGAAGCCCTATCAAAAGTAAATCCTGACCTGAAAATAAGTTCCAAAAGGCTGGCGGTGATTCCCCGGGAAAACCTGGAGGAAGTGCTGGTATATGAATTCAAGGGCACCCTCGAGGAAGACAGCTTCATTATTTACATTAATGCTATGACAGGTGATGAGGAGCAAATACTCAAAGTCATTGAAACCAATGGTGGACCAATGATGATGTAATACAGTGAAAAGGCCATAGGACGAGGATTCATAGGTATTTGGGGGGTATTGGGCGTGGGTTCAGGTTCATCCGGTGTTTCGCGCGCATAACCCCTCTTAGCATTTTTGCCTTTCCCAAAAAAACAAGCTATAATTGTACTATCCCAACAAGGGCTTAATTTTAAATTTTAGCGGCTTGAGATGGTGAAGTAGTTCCGGGCAGTAGGTGTAAATGCGAGCAGGTATATGCTTTGACTGGAGCGGATATCTGTAAGTGTTTAGATATAACAGTGATAACACCCTAAGTCGAAATTGTTACCGGTTCACCGAACCCGGAATCGAAAAATCAGCTAAAACCTGAGAGCTGGGGCTTTTTTTAGTTCTGAATAAACAGGGCTAAAGATAGATCATGCAAATGGTCTGGGGTGAGTCGGTGAGGCGAAACCTGGGCACTCTAACTCTCTTCTATTAATAGAAGAGAGTCAGAGTGCCCATTTTTATTTTTTATGAAAAGGAGGGATAAATGGCGCCCGCTCTCGGAAATAGCCGAGCCACAGCGGAGGGGAAAACACATAAAAATGAAAAAGGAGGAGAATAAACAAAATGTTTAAAAGGTATTTCAGATATATCTGCCTGGCCTTGCTGGTTGTGATGACAGGGGTTCTGGCGGCAGGATGCAGTGATGACGGGATTAAAATAGGAGTTGTTACCGGGACAACTTTTGAGCAGGAAGCAAACAAATTTTCCAAGGTGGATGAGGTTAAATTATATAAGGATGATAACTTTACCCTTCAGGAACTGTCCAGCGGCAGGATTGACGGTGTGATTACGGACAAGCTGGTCGGGCTGACAGGGATCAAAGAGGGAGGCTATGACAACCTTAAACTGGCGGGTGACCTGCTCTATACCGAAACTATCGGGGTAGCTGTCAGAAAAGAGGATGATTCCCTAAGGCAGGCAATTAATGAAGCCCTTGGAGAAATGATAGCTGACGGTACTTATGCAGAAATAAGCAAAAAATATTTTGGCCGTGATATTATGGAAGGTATCGAATATAAAGAGACTTTTCCTGATGAAGAAAGCGCTGCAGACGACAGCCTGGACAGAGTAAAAGAGGCAGGGAAGCTGCAGTTTGCTATGAGCGGTGGCTATCCCCCATTCAACTATTTTACTGAAAATGATGAACTGACAGGTTTTGATGTTGAGGTCGGGAAAGAAGTTGCCAAGAGGCTTGGGGTCGAGTATGAGCCGGTAACCACAGACTGGAGCGGGATTCTTGAGGGTCTCAGGGCCGGTCGTTATGACGGTATTTTCGGCAGTATGGCAATTACCGATGAGAGACTGGAGGTTGTTGACTTTACCGATCCTTATTATTATTCTGGGGCACAGTTGATAGTCCGGGAGGATTCAACCATTACCGGGCCAGAGAACCTGAAATAGAGATTCCGGGGTGCACAGCTTGGGTGCTGTGCACCCGGTTTTTGTCTGGCGCAGGAACTCTGTTGATTGAAGGTATAAGTGGTGAGCTTCAAATAGGAGGTAGTGCTTTTTGGTATATGATTTTAGCATAGTAGTAGAAAAGTTTCCGATTTTTATCCCGGCAGCAGTGCAGACTCTTAAAATTACGGCGACATCAATTGTTT
Source organism: Phosphitispora fastidiosa (assembly GCF_019008365.1). Lineage (NCBI taxonomy): Bacteria > Bacillati > Bacillota > Clostridia > Eubacteriales > Peptococcaceae > Phosphitispora > Phosphitispora fastidiosa. The sequence continues at coordinate 57,316 of NZ_JAHHUL010000011.1, forward strand.
TTGGGGTTATTTTAGGTTTGGTTGTTGCTCTTGGCAGGATTTCAAAGTCAAGACTCTTTTACTACCCGGCCACTTTGTATATTACAGTTATCAGGGGAACACCTATTCTTCTACAGCTGTTTATCGTATATTTCGGTCTGTCTGAGATTGTCAGGCTGGACCCCTTTCCTTCTGCGGTAATTGCCTTCGGAACCCATAATGGTGCATATATAGCGGAAATATTCCGCGGGGCCATCAAGTCCATTGATATCGGGCAGATGGAAGCAGCGCGCTCACTTGGGATGACACAATTTCAGGCTATGCGGCGCATCATCCTGCCTCAGGCTTTGAAACGAGCGATTCCGCCTCTGGGAAACCAGTTTATTATTGCTACCAAGGACTCTTCACTGGCCAGCGCCATTTCGGTCAGGGAGCTGCTGCTTAAATCTCAGCAGCTAGGCTCGTCTACCTATCGGTTTATGGAGTATTTTATTATTGCCGGAATTTATTATCTCATTATCACAACTATACTGGGGTATCTGGTACACAGGCTGGAACGCAGGCTGGCTGTAAGTGACCGTCTGTAAACCGGTGCAGTGGTATGAACGGAGTGTGGCCGATGAATAAGATGAGTGACGAGGTGTGATGATTTGAATAAAAGAAGTGACCGAAAAATGGTCAAGGTTAAAGGACTTCATAAGAGCTTCGGAAAACTGGAAGTTCTCAAAGGTATAGACCTATCTGTGTCTGAGGGGGAAGTAGTGGTTATTATCGGGCCCAGTGGTTCCGGGAAGAGTACGCTTCTGCGCTGTATTAATTTCCTGGAAGAAAACCAGTCGGGAGAGATATATATTGACGGCCAGTTGATTAAACACAGGGATGGCCATATAAACAAAATGCGGCAGAATGTCGGAATGGTATTTCAGCACTTTAACCTTTTCCCACACATGACTGTGTTGCAAAATGTTATTGAAGGGCCTATTCAGGTGCGGAAAATGAGCAAACAGGATGCTATCACGATGTCGGAAGAACTTCTGGATAAGGTTGGCCTGGCAGACAAGAAAAATGTATACCCAGCCATGCTGTCCGGAGGCCAAAAGCAGAGAGTTGCCATTGCCAGGGCTCTGGCAATGCAGCCAAAGGTGATGTTGTTTGATGAGCCGACTTCGGCGCTGGACCCTGAACTGGTCGGAGAAGTTCTGGCTGTTATGAAGCAACTGGCCAGGGAGGGTATGACGATGCTGGTGGTCACCCATGAAATGGGCTTTGCCCGTGAGGTGGCCGACCGGGTGATATTTATGGATGATGCCGCAATTGTGGAACAGGGAATACCTGAGGACGTTTTTGATAATCCCAGGAATGAACGTACTCAGGCGTTTTTAGGCCAGATATTATAATTGCGGATGTAGTTTTATGTGCTGGCTAATCCAGCTGCTGCTGTCCGCGGCGTTTCCCCGGAAGATTTTTCCGCGATTCCGGCCAGCTGCCCCAAAGCCCGACTCCGTTTTCGAAACCTGAGAAGAAATGCAGGGTACAGTATTCCCGGGGTTCTGTCCCTTTGAGAAAACTTGCTCTGATAGTGTCCGGGGAAAGGGGTGTCGCCAGCAGCCCTGTATCTGTACAGATGTTTGCGGTGACGATGTCGGGTGGTACACTGAATTGTTCAGGGGGGACATTTTCCAGTGCCTGTGACATGAACCTGGCCCAAATGGGACCGGCGATTTTGCCGCCTGGGATACCCACGGCTTTTTCCGGATTGTCGTAACCGATATACACACTTGCAGCCAGGTGTGGTGTGTAGCCAACAAACCAGGCATCACGGTAATTTTGGGTTGTGCCTGTTTTACCTGCAGCCGGGCGTGAGATAATTCCGGAAAGTGAAGCGGCGGTACCTCCGGGATCAAAAACCGCAGACAGCATATCAGTCACCAGATAGGCCGTGGAATCTGAAATTACCCGTTCTGTGACCGGGGCATTTTCTTCGATTACCCGGCCCTTTTTATCGGTAATTTTAAGTATGAACAGGGGTTTGCTTTTGATGCCGCCGGAGGCTAAAGTGCTATACGCGGCGGCCATTTCAAGGGGAGTTACCTCGGAAGTGCCCAATGCCAGGGACAGGTACGGCCTAAGGTCACTTTCTATACCCATTTTATGGGCATATTCGGTCATTGTGCGGGGAGTGATTTCACCGGCAAGCCTGACAGCCACAATGTTATCGGAAATTTTCAGGGCCTCTTTTAAAGTCAGCGGTCGGTTGTGATAGGGGGCTGCCCCGTAATCAGTAGGCTTATATGGTTTGCCGTTGTCCTGAGGGAACTCCACATATTCACAGGTAAGGGTGCTTCCCTGGGTATAGCCGCGGTCAATGGCTGCAGTGTATAAAAACGGTTTAAAGGCTGAACCCGGCTGCCTTTTCGCCTGGACAGCCCTGTTGAATTTTGATCGGGAAAAGTCCCGCCCGCCAACCATAGCCCTGATATGCCCGGTGCCTGGTTCAATGGCAGCAAGAGCGCCGTCCAGCTGTGCATCATTATCTTGAAGGACACTGTCAAAGGAGCTTTCAGCTGCCTTCTGCATATTCAGGTCAAGGGTTGTATAAACAGAGATGCCCTCTGCATAAAGCATGTCAGCCCCATCCTCATATTTATCTGTGAGGTATTGGATTACTTCACTGATAAAATAGGGGGCGGTTTCTGTCTCTGTCCTGCCGGATTTTAAGATAAGCTTTTCCCGGAAGGCTTCATCAGCTTGCTCGTCGGTAATAAACCCTGCAGCAGTCATGCGTTTCAGGACAGTTTTCTGCCGATCCCTGGCTTTGTCCCAGTCCTTAAAAGGGGAATAGGTATTCGGCGCCTTGGGAAGTCCGGCCAGCATAGCGCTTTCAGCGAGGTCAAGTTCTGAGGCAGGCTTATCAAAATACGTCTGGGCAGCGATTTCCACGCCGTATGCCCCATGACCAAAATAAATCTGGTTTAAGTAGAGTTCGAGAATTTCGTCTTTGGAGTATTTTCGCTCCATCTGGACAGCCAGCAGCGCTTCCCTGAATTTGCGGCCAAAGGTTTTTTCTCTGGACAGGTAGAGGTTTTTGACTGTCTGCTGGGTTATGGTACTGCCGCCCTCCACAAGTTCACCCGATCTAAGGTTACGCCAAGCCGCTCCGATGATGCGGACAGGGTCCAGGCCAAAGTGTTTATAAAAACGCGTATCTTCAACAGCTATAAAGGCATTTCGGGTCATTTGGGGGATTTTTTCCACCGGGACTTCCACCCTGTTTTCCCGGTAAAGGGTAGCAATGACCTGATTATTTACATCATAGACCTTTGAGGCTACCGGTACTTTTGGAGTGGGGAGCGTAAGCAAGCTACAGCCGCCTGTAAACGCTGCACTAAGTGTAAGAAATAATAGAGCAATTAGCGGCCAAATATTTTTTTTGCAATTCATTTCAATTTTCACCAGCCTGAAAGCAAATCTAAGTTTATTATATCAAAAACCAATGCTGCTATGTAGGTTTCGATTATACAAGACAAATTTTTAAAATATAGAATACAAACTTTCGAGAATATTTCAAAACCAGGAAGGATTTCATGAAAACGTGGCGAAAGGAATCTGCTACATGGGAAATATTTACCATTTGCAGTAGGGAGGGGTGAAAGCCTTGCTTCTGAAGAATGACATTAAACCCAAATCTGCTGGGATGAGTTCGGAAAAGCCTTCGGGAGTCCTTATCGCTGATTTCAGCGGAAAACTTAAGCTCGCGAAATGGAGATTAATGAGTGATGGCTACAGCGTTTATTATGCCAGGCAGCTGTCTGAAATAGAGAATATCTTGAGCAAAGAAGACATTCGGGTAGTTCTGGCTGGCATTTCAGGGGAAGATGACAGTACGTTTGTAGAAAATATAAAAAAAACCAGGGACGGTCTGGGAATAGTCGCCGTTCCAGTGGCTAAAGGCCTTCATATTGATAAAGCCCTTTATTCCCTGAATGTTCGCAAAGTCGCCGGGTTTCCGGTGGATTATCCCCAGCTAAGCGCGGCTGTTGCCGCAGAACTGGAGCAGGTTAACCAGTTGAACCGGCAAAAGTCGGCCCTCAGCCATATTAAAAGGGCGCTGGTATTTCCGCAGGTTAAGCCTTTGATATATCAGACCGCTTTTGATCACATAAAAACAGGAATCCTGCTTTTAGACACATCAGGTGAAATCCTTCTCGCAAACAGCTCAATATGCAGTTTGCTTAAAATTGAGGCCGGCCTGGTTATCGGAAAAAACTTTGCAGAGGTTATAGGGAAGCGGGAAGCCCCGGAACAGGAGGCGGTTTATGGCTTGATCCAGGAAATTGCTTCCGGCAGGGCGACAGTGTGTGCCGAAATCTTTAACAATACCGCTGCGGATGAACCTGTGCCTTATGAAGTGGCAGCACACCGCGTATTTAGCCCGAAAGGGGAATACATCGGGATGTGTATTTCGGCAGCAGATATCAGGGACTTCAGAAAATTGGAGAAAGCTATTGCCCGGTCTGAGCGCCTGGTTGTTGCGGGGCAGTTGGCTGCCGGGGCCGCACATGAAATAAGGAATCCACTCACTTCTGTCAGGGGATTTATTCAGCTCCTGAAAAAGGAGTTGGAGGGTACTCCCAAAGAAGAATATATAAGCATAATAATTTCGGAAATAGACAGGGTTAATACCATAATCAGCAAGCTGCTGAAATTGACGAAGCCCGCTGTTCTTAATAAAATAGAGGCCAATATCAGTAATTTGTTTTCGGACATTAGGGTGCTTATGGAGAGTGAGGCTTTTCTTAAAAACATTACTATCACAGAAAACTTCCCGGATTCCCTGCCCCCGGTTCAAATTGACTGTGAACAGATAAAGCAGGTTATTATCAATATTGTGAGGAATTCCTTTGAGGCCATGCCTGAGGGAGGAAATATTGTCATAAGGGGTACTGAGAGAGAGAAAGAAAGACAGGTCTGCCTGGAAATATCGGATACCGGAGAGGGAATGACAGAAGAAACCATTAGACAAATGTTTATGCCGTTTTTTACCACCAAGGATTCCGGTACGGGTCTGGGGCTTGCTGTTTCCCAGGCAATTGTTGAAAGCCACGGCGGAAGGCTGGAGGTTATCAGCAAACTGGGTGAAGGAACCAAAACACGCTTATATCTGCCTTGCTAAGAAGGAATAACAGAGTCAGATTATTTCCCGGCATAGGGGATTAATTTGGCTTTTTTTTCGGATTGGCGGCGGTAAAATGGGCAAAATAAAACCAGACCGGAATTACAAAAGGAGGATTGTTTATGGCTACAGCTATTATTAATGTTGGAGGGATGACCTGTAATCATTGCAAGATGGCAGTAGAAAAGGCCCTGAAAACCTTGGATGGGGTTCAGGATGCCAGTGTTGATCTGAATGCAAAAAAAGTGTCTATTGAGTATGACCCGGCTGGAGTTGATGAGGCAGGACTGAAAAAAGCCATTTCAGATGCCGGGTATGATGTTTATTAAAGCCGGGAGGGAAGGCTTTGACCCGTAAATACCGTAAGGTTTCACGATACCGTGAAATTACCGGGATTTTGGTCAGGCATGGGTTCGGATACCTGATAAAGCCGCAAAAAAGGTCACTTCCCCAGCGGGTGAGAATGGTTTTTGAAGACCTTGGGCCGACCTTTGTTAAAATGGGTCAGTTATTGAGCGCTAGGCCTGACCTGGTTCCGCGGGACTATGTTGAAGAGTTCAGCCGGCTTCAGGATAAAGTTGAAGAGGTGTCTGAACCTGAAATAAGAGCTCAATTCATCGGGGAGATGGGCAAGGCCCCTGAGGAGATATTTCTTGATTTTAATTACAGACCCCTTGCCAGCGCTTCTATCGGACAGGTCCATGAGGCCGTCCTTCCAGATGGGGCGGAGGTAGTGGTAAAGGTCCAGAGGCCTCATTTGAAACAGCTTATCGGCGGTGATATCAAAATACTTAAACGGTTTGCCGGTATCCTTCAGAAACGAACTGTTCTGGGACAGGTCTGTGACATTTATGAGATTATCGATGTCTTTGAGAGACAGATACACAAGGAACTGGATTACCTTACTGAGGCTGTTAACACTGAAGCCTTTTACAGGGAGTTCAGTGACGAGGAAAACGTAATTGTGCCCCGAATATTTTCGGACTATACCACCCGGGAGATCCTGACAATGGAATTTGTCAGGGGCATCAGGGTAGAGGAGTTCGAGGAACATAACTACAGTTACGATGAAAGCAGCCGGTATTCAGGAAACATGCTGCTCTCAATTTACCGTCCCCTGTTTGAACGAGGTATTTTTCACGGTGACCCGCATCCGGGCAATGTTTTGTTTCAGGATAATTTTCGCATTGTCCTCATTGATTTCGGGATTGTGGGAAGGTTTGACCGTTGTTACCGCAGGCTGGTTGCAGAGCTTTTGATAGCTCTGGGTGACCGGGATGTGCCGGCAGTAATGAACATTATCATGGAAACAGGGAGAACCACGAAGAGAATTCACCAGCAGCATTTTTTTGAAGATGTTTCCGAGATAGTCGAAAAGGCTAATGGGGTGACCCGCGGCGGAATAGCGCTGGGCCAGTTGATTAATGGCATGTTAGCGATTTCTATTGAGCACGGAATTAAAATGCCGGATAATCTCTTTATTTTAGGCAAGACGGTGATGATAAGTGAAGATATGGCCAGGCGAATATGTCCTGAACTGGACATAATTGAGGTAATCAGACCAATAGCTGCCGATTACTTAAAAGAAACCCTGCGTCCGGGGCTGGATAACGGGAGCGTATATAGGCAGTTATCCAATGCCGCTGAGGGGATGATGACCTTCCCGGGGGATGTCTGTAAAGCGGTTAAGAATTTTGCCAATAATGATACCCGGATAACGTTTTACCACAGGAACCTCAACTGGTTATATGATATGCTGGATATATCGTCATCCAGGATTGCCTTTGGTCTTATCCTGGCGGCTTTGATGGTCGGTTCAGCGCTGATAATGCATACCGGGAAAGGCCCGCTGCTGTGGGGATATCCTGTCCTGGGTACATTGGGCTTTGTTTTTTCAGGACTCTTGGGTATCATGGTGCTGGTATCAATGCTGAGATCAGGACGGCTGAGGTGACACGGTTCGGGATAAAAGCAAAAAATTATAATTAACACAGTTGCAGTTTTTCGCATATAAATATTATTGACAGGTACACCTGTGGATGATATAATTTTAAGAAATTTACCTTTAAAAGACTGTGAAGGGAATAGTAAGTGTATTGTTTACCCAGCAGAGAGCCGGAAATGGTGAAAACCGGCGGAAACATGCACCGAATGCCATCCTGGAGTTACCGGGCTGAACTCAAGTAAGCCTGGTCGTATCTCGGGCGTTAACGGGAACTAAGCTGGGCTGTACATAACAGCCAATTAGGGTGGTACCGCGTGAGAAAGCTCTCGTCCCTTGTGGGATGAGGGCTTATTTAATTTCACATAAGGGGGAGTTGGTTGATTTGGATCATAAGGACCGTGAAATACTGGAGATGCTTCAGAATAACAGCCGCCTGGGTTTTGAGCAGATAGCTGCCATGCTGGGGACGGATCGGCAGGATGTGGAAAATAGGATTAAAGAGCTGGAAGAAAAACGAATTATTGTCAAATACAATTCCCTGATTAACTGGGAAAAGGCGGGTGAAGACGTGGTTTCCGCTATTATTGAGGTCAAGGTCTCTCCTCAGAGGGGAGCAGGCTTTGATAAACTGGCGGAAAGGATTTACCGATTTCCAGAGGTCAAGGCGGTTTATCTGATGTCCGGGAGTTACGACTTCTCAGTATTGGTCGAAGGGACTAATATGAAGGATGTGGCCTTTTTTGTAGGAACAAAACTGGCTACCATAGACAATGTCCTCAGTACGGCAACACATTTTGTGCTGAAGAAGTTCAAGCAGGAAGGCGTAATTCTGGATGATAAAGAAGAAGACAGAAGGTTGGTGATTTCGCCATGATAAAATGGTCAGATAAACTGTCGGCAACTGTTAAGAATATTCCCCCTTCAGGGATCAGGCGCTTCTTTGACCTGGTTACTGAGACCAAAGGAGTAATTTCTCTGGGAGTGGGCGAACCAGACTTTGTTACCCCCTGGCATGTTCGAGAGGCTTGTATATATTCCCTGGAAAAGGGGTACACAATGTATACCTCCAACTGGGGAATGCTGGAACTCCGGGAGGAAATCGCGCGCAGCCTCTACAACAATTATAAAGTTAAGTATGAGCCGTCAAATGAGGTGTTGGTGACCGTTGGGGTCAGTGAGGCGATGGACCTGGCTTTAAGGTCTGTGGTTTCCTTTGGTGACGAGGTCCTGATACCCGAACCTTGTTTTGTGTCTTATGCTCCATGCACTTCATTGGCAGGAGGGGTCCCTGTTTCTATTCCGACCACAGAGGATAATGGCTTCAGAGTTACAGCGGCCCAGATTGAAGAAAAAATTACGCCAAACACCAAAGCGCTGATTCTTAGTTACCCCAATAACCCGACTGGAGCCACTATTTCCAGGGAGGAATTAATGGAAATTGCCAAAGTGGTCAAAAAACACGATCTGCTGGTTATTTCTGATGAAATCTATGATGAGCTGACATATGAAGGGACACATACCTGTTTTGCCTCACTTCCGGCAATGAAGAGCAGGACAATACTGCTTAACGGGTTTTCCAAGGCCTATGCGATGACCGGGTGGCGGTTGGGCTATGCCTGTGGTCATCCGGAAGTGATTGCCCACATGACGAAGATTCACCAGTACACCATTATGTGTGCCCCGATCATGGCCCAGATGGCAGCCCTGGAGGCCCTGCAAAACGGGACTGATGAAATGAAGAAGATGGTGGCTGAATATGACAGACGCCGCAGACTGGTTCTCAAAGGACTTGGTGAAATCGGCCTTTCATGTTTCGAACCCCGGGGTGCATTTTATGCTTTCCCATCTATCAGGAACACGGGAATGAGTTCTGAAGAATTTGCTGAAAAGCTGCTGGTGGATGGCAAGGTTGCCATTGTTCCCGGTAATGTATTCGGCGCTAATGGAGAAGGCCATATCAGGCTGTCTTATGCAGCTTCAGTCGAAAACCTTACAGAGGCTATTGAACGCATGGGCAAATTTATCAGCAAATCCGGCCTCCGGTCAGATGACATAGCAGCCAGCGGATAATTGCTTGGACAGAAATTGTTTGGAAAGAAATTGAGGCGTCTAGAAAACAGGAGCGCCCTGGGTAATTCCCGGGCTGCTCCTGTTTTTTGTTTGGCTCCACATAAACAAAATGTTAAAAATTATCAGAAAAATGTGGCCAAATAGAGAAGGAAAAAAAATTAAAATGTAGAATTCTTTATGGTTATCGATAGGATGTTGATTAGGAAAGTCTATCAGTTATTAGCCTGGAAGTATATGCACATGGTGGTGTTTTTATTGGTCTTGGGGGAGTTAGCGCTTACGATTCTGCCAATTTTGGCAGTGGTATTTCTGCTTGCTTACAAAGAATGGCCCGCCGATACGAGTGGCTTGGTAGGATGGATGTTGACTGTAGCGGTGGCCATTAGTTTTTTTCAAACCTCGTTTTCAGTGGCGGTTAAATCCAGTCTGGCCGGTATCGTGGCTTCGTTTCCCGTATCCCTGATGGTGGCGGCTTCAATATTACAAATTAATTATATGGAAAGCTCCGGAGCCCTTAAACGGATAGTGATTTTCATTAAGACTATTGCTAACAGTGACCGGGCTGTCCAGGTAATGATAATAAACATCGGGTTCGGGACACTGCTGGCATCAGTTGGGGCGACACCTGTCTCCATACTGCCTCCCATAATGATAGCTCTCGGGTATTCAACGTTTGTTGCTGTAGCTTTGCCGGCAATTGGTTATGATGCCCTGTGTACATATGCGCTTTTGGGGGCGCCCCTGGTAATATTTGCAGATATGACCGGCATCGGGCTGGCCGAGGCTGGAGTTATTTTTGCCAGGTTCCTGCCCGTGATATCAACTCTGATTGGCTTTGCGATGCTTTGGATTATCGGTGGATTTAAACTGGTGCGCCAGGGATTTGTTCCAACACTGATATCAGGTATTGTTATAGGGTTAACTGCAGTGGTTGTTAACAAGCTGGGAGGAACTGTCCTGACCGGTGTCTTTGCCGGAATGGCCACGATCCTGGTAATGCTGGCTTATCTTAAGGTATTGGGCAAACCGGTGATTGACAAAAGTGTCCTGAGTCAAGAGGAACTGGAGTATGCCGGTCAGTATTCACTCCTAAAGGCGTTGTCACCATGGATAATCCTTATTATAGCCAGTCTGGCTGTGAATTTTTATAAACCGGTTTTTAATTACCTCTTCACTGAACACCCGGGCGTTGTTACCATCATTCCCGGAAGTCCCACCAAATTACGTTTTTTCTGGAATGCCTACTGGTGGATTTTTGTGAGCACGGTGCTGTCTTTTCCTATCTTGCGTCCTTCAAGGCAGCAGGTGACCGCTTCTGTGAGAAAATGGCTCAAAAGAGCGCCAAGGCCTACTTTTTCAGCAGCTATTTTCTTCGCCATAGCCTATGTTTTGAATTATTCGGGTTTTGTTGAGGCCGGTGGCGGACAGTGGCGGCTTCCAGATCCCGGAAATAATATGATCTCAATACTGGCAAATACAACCGCTGGAGTTTTTGGGAGCCTTTATCCGCTTACAGCTGCGTTTCTCGGTTTGTTTGGAGGGTTTGTCAGCGGTAGTGAATCATCCACAATAGCCATGTTTGCCAAATATAATAAGATAACCTCAGGTATTATTGGGGCCAATGCGCTGGTGGTAATTGCAGGAACGGCTATCGGGGGAGGGCTGGCCAGTGTAATTTCACCGGCAAAGCTTCAAAATGCGGCAGCGACTATTGATGCCTTTGGGATAGAGGCAAAGGTAATCAGGACAACATTCGGAATTTCTATCTTCATCACATCTGTGGCGGCAGTGATGACATTCATCTGGGCCTGATGATTAGGTTTTTTGATGTCGTGCAATGTTTTTATGTTTTTGGTGATTTAAGTTTTTGGTGTTTTTGCTGTTTAGGAAGGATAGGGAGATGATAGAGAATGATTTGGGAACCTCATTATGAATGCATGGTCAGGGAGGATTTGCAGGCGATTCAGCTTGACCGTATTCAGACAGTGGTAAACTCTGTTTATGAAAAGGTGCCTTATTACAAAAAGACTTTTGACGAACATGGCATCAGACCCCAGGATATTACCAAACTGGAAGATGTCCCAAGGCTGCCCTTTACCGGCAAAGAGGCGTTAATAGACAGCTACCCCTTCGGGCTTTTTGCAGTCCCCATGAAACAGGTGGTTCGCCTTCATGCTTCATCTGGGACCACCGGAAAGCAAAAGGTCATTGGATATACAAAAAGGGACATCCGCACCTGGTCAACCCTGATTGCCCGAATTGTCAGTATGGCAGGGGTTACTGATGAAGATGTTGTTCAGATATGCTTTGGGTATGGGTTATTCACCGGAGGTTTTGGACTGCATTATGGTATTGAAAAAGTAGGGGCGACTATCATACCTGCCTCTACAGGAAATACCGAACGACAGATTGCCATGATGCAGGACTTTGGGACAACGGCATTGGTTGCGACTCCCTCTTATGCACTTTATATGGCGGAGGTCTTCGAAGAGATGGGTATTGACCCTTCCCGGCTTAATGTTAGGGTTGGCTTGTTTGGCGGCGAACCGTGCACAGAAAACATGAAAAAGGAAATTGAGCAGCGCTGGCAGATGAGGGCTACTGACAATTACGGCCTCAGTGAGGTAGGCGGCCCGGGAGTGGCCGGTGAGTGTGAGTGTGGTGAAGGGATGATGCATATCAATGAGGACCACTTCTATCCCGAAATTATTAACCCAGAGACAGGTGAATCCCTGGGATATGGAGAGGTGGGGGAACTGGTTCTTACTGCCCTGACCAAGGAAGCCTTTCCGATTATCCGTTACCGCACCCGGGACCTGACGATGCTTGTTGACGAACCCTGCAAGTGTGGGCGCACTACGGTCAGAATGAAGAAGGTTACTCAGCGGGCGGATGACATGCTGATAATCAGGGGCGTAAATGTTTATCCGGCACAGATTGAGGGAGTTATCATGGAAACAGATGGGATAGGACCTCATTACCAACTGGTGGTCACCAAGAAGGGATACCTGGATGACCTGGAAGTACAGGTAGAACTATCGGGAGACAAGTTCTCCGGGAAGTTCAGGGAGCTTGAGGATCTGGAAAAGAAACTCCGGGGCAGGCTGCAAAAAGCCCTTTCTATAGGCGCCAGGGTTAAACTGCTGGAACCCAAGTCCCTTGAGCGGACTATGGGCAAAGCTAAAAGAATAGTGGACCTGCGTCCAAAGGATTAATGGAGTAAGGTAAAACCGTAAATTGTAGGATGATTCTAAAAAACCTGGAATTACGGATTAAATATAACGGAGGTAGAATGATGAAGGAACTTCTGACAGGAAATGAGGCGATTGCCAGGGGGGCCTACGAATTCGGAGTCAGGGTGGCGGCAGCATATCCCGGGACTCCCAGTACTGAGATACTGGAGAATTTGGTCAATTACCCGGGGGTTTATGCCCAGTGGTCCCCGAATGAGAAAGTAGCCCTTGAGGTTGGAGCGGGCGCTGCTATCAGCGGAGCCCGTACCCTGGTGACCATGAAGCATGTAGGAGTAAATGTGGCTGCAGACCCGCTGTTTACCCTGGCCTACACAGGTGTAAATGCCGGCCTTGTGCTGGTGAGCGCTGATGATCCGGGGATGCACAGTTCGCAGAATGAACAGGATAACAGGAACTATGCGAAATTTGCCAAGATTCCGGTCCTGGAGCCCAGCAACAGTCAGGAAGCGAAGGAAATGGTGGGGCTCGGACTGGAAATGAGCGAACAGTTTGACACCCCGGTTATGCTCAGGACCACTACCAGGGTTAATCATTCCCAGAGCTTTGTGGATATTGGTGAGCGCATTGATGACACAGTCAAACCATATGTTAAAAACTCGCGGAAGTATGTAATGGTTCCCGCTCATGCCAGAGGCCGCCACGTCGTTGTTGAAGAGAGACGGGGCAAACTGGCGGAGTATGCGGAAAGCTGTCCGGCCAATCGGATAGAATGGGCAGACCGTAAAATGGGGATCATTGCCAGTGGTATCATATATGAATATGTTAAAGAAGTGCTGCCGGAAGCATCTGTCCTGAAGCTGGGGATGACCTTCCCGCTGCCGGAAAAGCTTATCAGGGAATTCGCGGCACAGGTTGAGGAACTGTATATAATTGAAGAACTTGAGCCATTCCTGGAAGATCAGGTGCGCCTGATGGGTATTGAGGTGACCGGTAAACAGCTATTCCCCAGGATAGGTGAGGTTTCTCAGAGAATAATTGCCGAAAAGCTTCTTGCGGTTACCGCCCACAAGGAGTTGGTCAATGAGTCGATTTTGGCACTCGGTGTAGCCGAGGAAAAAGATGTTCAGATACCTGTCCGGCCCCCGGTAATGTGCCCGGGCTGCCCGCACAGGGGGGTTTTTTATACTATCAGCCAGTTGAAAATGACTGTTGCCGGAGACATCGGATGTTACACCCTTGGTTCCCTGCCGCCTCTTGAGGCCATGGATACGTGTATCTGTATGGGGGCCAGTGTGGGTACTGCTCTGGGTATGGAAAAGGCGCACCCCGAAATGCACGGGAAGGTGGTAGCCGTTATCGGTGATTCTACTTTTCTGCATTCCGGAGTCACAGGTTTGCTCGATGTTGCTTATAACAGGGGGGCAACCACCACTCTGATCCTGGATAACAGTACCACTGCCATGACAGGACATCAGGACCATGCAGCAACGGGCAGGACCCTGAGCAAAGAGATAACAAACCAGGTTGATCTGGTAGGTCTGGTGAAGGCCCTTGGAATTAAAAGGGTTCAGGTAGTTGATGCCTTTGACCTGAAGAACCTGAAGAGTATATTAAGTGAAGAGGCGGCAGCCGATGAGCCCTCTGTAATCATAGTGAAGCGGCCCTGTGCACTGCTTATCAAGGAGAGGACTGTACCATATGTCATTGATGAAAACTGCATTAATTGTAAAAAGTGCATGAAGTTGGGGTGCCCGGCTCTCAGCGCCCAGGGGGATGCTGTTGTAGTAAATACAGCCCTGTGTACCGGGTGCGGATTGTGCGCACAGCTCTGCCCGTCAGGAGCTTTGAAGAAAGAGGGTGCAGGCAATGAGTAACGGTAAAGTAACCAACATCCTTATTGTAGGGGTAGGGGGACAGGGTACTATCCTGGCCAGCCGGATATTATCTTATCTGGCCCTGGAGGACGGACATGATGTCAAGGTTTCTGAGATTCACGGCATGGCCCAGCGCGGCGGCAGTGTGGTTACCCAGGTAAGAATGGGTGAAAAGGTGTATTCACCTTTGATATCGGAAGGTCAGGCTGATATAATTCTGGCCTTTGAAAGGCTGGAAGCCCTTCGCTGGGTACACTACTTGAAGAAAGACGGCACAATCATTATTAATGATCAGGCTATAGACCCTGTGCCTGTTATTATGGGAGTTCAGGAGTATCCTGCCGGTATTATTGACCGGATAAAGAGCAAGGTGCCTGATACTATTGCAGTTAATGCGCATCAGATTGCTGAGGAATGTGGTAATGCCAAGGCATCTAATGTTGTTTTGATGGGGGTGCTGGCCCGGAAAATGGGATTTGACAAAGAGAAGTGCATCCGGGCGCTGGAGGCCAAGGTTCCGGCCAAGTTCCTGGAGCTCAATAAGAATGCCTTTGAAAAAGGCTGGAGTGTGCAGGTATGATGTAATTATTCTTATGATAGTGGTAGAGGTGTTCCTCCGGCGGGCTACATCTCAACCGGTTACCCAAACCCGCTAAAGCGGCTTTGGACCGGTTGACGACAGACTCCGCCTTCCGGAACACCCCTACCACTATCTCCGCTAATTACATCATAGACCTGCACATGGCGTTTTGGAGACTCGTTCTTCCGGAACATATCTGCCCCTTCATATGCCTATTGTAAAAAAAGGTCACTATATATGTATCGGTTAACGACAGACACCGCCTTGCGGAACACATCTACCCCTACCCCTATATTTAATAATCACTTTCTACGCTAAAACCGCCGGTGCGGTTTTGTTTTTGGCTCCCGTCATTACATGGGGCCTTCCTTTGATTTAGAGGTAAAACAGGAAGTGGTAGATATGTTCCGGAAGGATGAGACTGACGTCAGCCGGCCCACGACCCGCGAAGCGGGAGTGGCTAGCCGGCTGAGTTGTAGCCATCCGGAGGAATCTATCTATCACTTCCTTGCTTTGTGGCTAAAAGAAAAAGGCCCCATTTAATTATGGGGCCTAAAATGTTAAACCAACTTACCTTATCTTAATCGGAGTCGTTTTGCCTGACAGGTTTGAGGCTGTTAGCCAGAACAGCAGCCAGAACGAGAGCATCAATGAGAGTCCCTGGCTGCCCGCCGGGGTCATCAGAGCAGAACCAAAAACCCCACTGGTGAAGCGCTGAATTCCAAACCATACCAGAATAGTCAGAACAGTTCCAAAAGCAACCATCATCAAACCAAAGGGGCGCTCCCCTCTGAGCCATTTGGCAGGTATATAGCCATAGTAATTGAAAAACGCAATCAGGGTGACAGCCCAGATTACAAAATCGAAGGTCAGCCCTGGTAGAGTGAGGTTGAGACGCCTAAAAACGGTTTCGATGACAAAGGCAATTACCAGGCTCATTAAAAGAGCGGATATTTTTTCATCTCTCATATGACTTGCCGGTATAATGGGTCTTGATTCATGCCGGCCAACACCCAGGCGGCTGAGCAGGGTAATGTACCAGAGACCGCCTGCATTAAGCCCTATGGAAAGGTAGCCGAATGCCGAGCCCAGGATAAGGTCTGTGCTTGAAAACTGGGCGGTCATGCGTACAAAGGCCAGGTTTGTCAGCACAGACAGCACCAGAGCTATGCCAAGGCCCATCAGGCGTTGCCGTACCAAGGTCATATTTCCCGGGAACCCAAGATACAAACCAATCCAGATAAACCACATCAGCGCTGCCAGGGCAAACGTTATCCCCATGACCCTATGTCCGGAATAATCTCCGGGTCTGGCCCAGATGCGCATGTTTTCCTGCTGGGCCACGGAATCCTTAACAATATTAAGTTCGGGTATGATACCCATAGACCACTTGGTGTGGTCTATACCGTCACTGTCCTTGAATGTTTCGATGACCTGGACATTTCCAGGGCCAATTGAAGTGTCAAGGTAATACAAACCTGCCAGGTTTGCGGCTGCCAGTATCAGTGAGACCAGAATGGCGGTGGCTGTGTTTAGGATACGATTATTCATAGCTTATCAGTCCGTATTGCTCCACCAGTAATTGACCCCGTAAACTGCCAATAAGCCATAAAACCACGCGCTGCTCCAGGAGAGACCGGTAAAGTGTCCGCCGTTTCCGATTCCGAGCAGTGCGCCGATCACAGGTATTGACAGTAAAATGGTGAAGAGAATTATAATAGCCACCTTGATAATCTCAATTAACCTGGCAGTCTGCCTTTCCAGTGACAGTAAGGCGTGTTCAGATATTTCACGTTTTTGTTCCATTGTTTCTCCCCCCAAGAAAACTAAGGAATATTATACAAACTGGTAATTTCACCCCCAAATAATAACACTTTACATAGGTAGAACTGATATATACCCAACTCTATTATTATCGTTGTAATTATAAAAAGCACTCACTTTTTGTTAAATGGGTGATTTTTGAGGGTGAACAGTCAAAACTGAGGGTGAATGGCAATATACAGGATTAAGCGGTATGCTGGACCGCGTTGAGTTTAAAAGGGCCGCGCCATGAATGGTCATGACGCGGCATCAAAGGAGTTTATTCCTTGTTTAACGGGTTTACTGTAGACGGGATAGCCTGTTTGACAACTATTGTTTTCGGCGCCTTGGTGACAAAGGTCAGCCCGGATGCAAACAGGCAGAGGATGGCGGCCACTCCAAAAGCCATACTATAGCTGGCGGTAAGGTCAACTATTTTGCCTGCGACCATGCCGCCGAAGACTCCGCCGACTCCCCAGGCGGTAAATACCAGGCCGTAGTTAACTCCCATGTTTTTGGTGCCGAAATAGTCGGCTGTTGCTGAAGGGAACAGGGATAAGTTGGCGCCATAATTAAATCCTACTGCGGCTGCACCGGCAATCAGCAGAGCCGCTGTGGAGAACCGGGAGAACAGCATCAGTACTATCGCCTGTGAAATAAACACCAGCAGCATGGTCTTGGTACGGCCCAGTTTATCTGATACCAGGCCTGCAATTATCCGACCGCCGGCATTGCCTATGGCCAAGATTGCGACCAAAATGAAGCCTAATTCGACTCCGGGCAGCTGCATTGTCGAAATCTTGGCCATGTGACCGATAATCATCAGACCGGCAAAAGAAGCGAATGCATACATCAGCCAAAGGAGATAAAACTGAGGGGTTCTAAGCATTTCATGCCATTCGTATTCATATTTATCTGAGGCACTTTTTCCGGATGCCGCCGGTTTGGGCATATTAGCGGGAACATACCCTGCCGGGGGATTTTTCAGAAACTGGGACAGCAGCACAATGCCGATAAAGAACGCTATCCCTAGTGTCATAAAGGTCTTGCTAATGCCCATTGATTTCAGTAAATGGTTAGTCAATGGTGAGATGTAAACTGAAGCCAGGCCGAAACCTGCAACAACCAAACCGGTGATCATTCCTTTTTTATGAGGCGGGAACCATTTGACTGCCGGAGGGGTGGCTGATGCATATCCCAGCCCCATCCCTGAGCCTACCAGCAGTCCGAAACCGATAACCATCGGGAGAATACTTAATTCAGAAGCAAAACTTGAGATGATAAGCCCGGCGCCTGCACAGATACCGCCGAGGGTGGCTACTATCCGGGGGCCCACTTTATCCTGGGCCCTGCCGGCCAATACCATTACTATTGCGAACACGCCGCAGGCGACAGCGTAAGGGAGTGATGCCTTAGAAGCCGTCCAGCCCCAGTCTTTGGTAAGGGCCTTGGCGATGACACTCCACGAATAAAGAACTCCAAGTCCAAGGTTAATGCCTGTTCCGGCGAAGGTGACAATCCATCCTCTAAGAGAACTCTGGCTACTCACAAAAAAACACCTCCAAATAAATTTTATAATAATGCCGTGATAATGCAGTAATTATGAAGTAATTATGAAGTAATTATGAAGTAATGCAACAAGCATACGGCAATACTCAAATCATTGGAATCCCCTCCGTTCCCCAAAGAATTTACGGTAAAATAAAAGGAGGCTGTTACATTTGTAACAGCCTCCGGGCTGACAGCCTCCGGACTTAAGGTTATTTCCGTTATATTTTCTAATTATATTTACTAAAATAAGGCCAAAAGCAGAAGACCGGCAGTACCTGCCGGTCTCGGGGCTCTAGGCCTCTGGACTTGATTCCATTTTAGTTTATTTTGCCTGACTTTGCACTGGTTTCAACGTTAATAGCTGCATTTTCATTGTCAATGGTCAATAGGGGTGTCTTAGCGGTGTTGGGGGTCAAAATCCTTATGGAACGAACGGTTAACTGCAAATTAGTGGAGGATTTCACAGGGCGAATGGCGGATAAATGGGAGGGTGGCGTTTTCTTAAGCAAAAATGGTGTGTAGTATCAGGTTTTTTCTGGTATAATATTGAAATAAGCCCATGAAAGGCTGTGAACCATGAGCAAATCTGTGATAATATCCGTAACCGGTACGCAGACTAATGAGTTCGGTGAGGTTGACGTTCAGGAACTGGTGACAACAGGGGTCTATTATGAAAAGAAGGGCACCTACTTCATCATTTACAGTGAGTCTGAAATTACGGGAATGCCTGGCACGACTACATCTGTTAAGGCCGAACCCCAGCGGGTAACTTTAAATAGGATGGGAGAATCTCAGCACAAACAGGTTTTTGAGACAGGCATGCGCAACCGGGGCAATTACATTACCCCTTATGGAATGATGTATATGGCTGTTATCCCTTCAAAGGTAGATGTTATCTTGACAGATAGCGGAGGCAGTATTAATCTGGAATATGAACTGGAAGTTGAAAATCAAAAGATTAGTGATAACAAGTTGTCACTGACTGTGAGGGAGGCATAAAATGCAATCTGTCCTGGAAAACGTTAAAAATAATATTGTTAAAGCAATTGAACAGGCGGCTCAAAAGGCCAAGGATGAGGGAAAGCTTGGTTTCGATGCCCTGCCTGCTTTTGTTTTGGAGGTCCCGCGGGAGAAGGAGCACGGGGATTTTGCCACAAATATAGCCATGCTGCTGACCCGTCAGGCAAGGATGGCGCCGAGGCAGATAGCTGAGACTATTGCAGAGGGCATAAATACAGAAAGCGCCCGGATTGCCCGGATTGAAATTGCCGGTCCCGGGTTTATTAACTTTTTCCTGGAAAGCACCTGGGTTTATGATGTTCTGCCACAGGTTGAAAAAGAAGGGGAGCTTTATGGCGACAGCGCGACAGGGCAGGGGAAAAAGGTCCAGGTAGAATTCGTCAGCGCCAATCCCACCGGTTTATTACATATGGGAAATGCCCGGGGGGCCGCCCTTGGGGATACGATGGCAGCCCTTATGCAGGCAGCTGGATTTGAGGTATCCAGGGAGTTCTATATTAATGATGCCGGAAACCAGATAGAGAACTTTGGGAAATCCCTTGAGGCAAGGTATCTGCAGCTTCTTGAAAGGGATGTGCCTTTCCCTAAAGACGGCTACCATGGGGCTGATATAATTGATACGGTGAAGGGAATTATTGAAAAACATGGTGACCGGTATCTTGATATGGAGTCTACCCTGAGAAAAGAGTTTTTTATCAAATATGCCCTTGACGAAAAGATCAGGGCCATAAAAAAGACCCTTAGTCAATTTGGGGTGGAATACGATGTCTGGTTCAGTGAACAGTCGCTCCATGAATCCGGCGCTATTGACGGCATCCTGGACCAACTCCGGGAAAAGGGCTTTCTGTATGAGAGCGAAGGCGCCCTCTGGCTGAAAACCACCGAGTTTGGTGATGAAAAAGATGAGGTTCTGGTGAGGAGTAATGGTATACCCACATATTTCGCCGCAGATATCGCTTATCACAAAAACAAATTTGACAGGGGTTTTGAGTGGGTCATAAATATCTGGGGGGCAGACCATCATGGGCACGTAAAGAGGCTGAAAGGCGCAATGCAAGCCCTGGGATACAATCCGGACAGCCTTGACATTGTTCTGATGCAGTTGGTCCGCCTGTTTAAGGGTGGGGATATAATCAGGATGTCAAAGCGTTCCGGAGAATTTATCACCCTTGATGACCTGATGTCAGATGTAGGCATAGATGCTGCGCGGTACTTTTTTGTAATGAGAAGTTCGGACAGCCATCTGGATTTTGATATGGACCTGGCTAAATCCCAGTCAACGGAAAACCCGGTATATTATATCCAATATGCCCATGCCAGAATATGCAGTATTCTGCGCCAGTTGGAAGACCGGGGTGAGACTGTGCCGCTGGCAGAGGAATGTAATTTCAGACTTCTTCAGGAGCAGGCTGAGCTTGACCTGATGAGAAAGCTGGCTGATTTCCCCATGGAGATTTCGGAAGCTGCGGTAAACCTTGAACCTCATCGGATCGCCAGATATGCCCATGAGCTGGCCGGTCTGTTCCATAGTTTTTACAACAGCCACAGGGTGATGGTAGAAGACGTGGAACTGCAAAAAGCGCGTCTGGTATTGGTAAAATCAGTACAGACGGTTGTCAGAAGAGCTCTGGGTTTGATAGGGGTGACCGCTCCGGAATCTATGTAGATTGCCCAAGCCGGGTAGAAGATTAGACAAAATAAGACAAATTTTTTCAGTTTATTGCAGGAAAGTTATCCCATAAAGTCGAATAGTCATGTTGAGCTACATTAGGTATTTGTCTGCCAAATATCCTTTGGGGAAGGTGAAGTCAATGCCTGGGTTCAACATGGAGCAGTACAGCCCCTATATGTCAGAAGCTGATTTGGCTCATGCAATTCTTAAGGCTGCGGGGGCCCCTTTGTATTTCAGGGACTTATTGGAACAAGTGATGGCCATCAAACCTGTTTCCGGCAGGGACAGGGAACATATTATGGCCGGCATCCATACTGATTTAAACCTTGACGGGAGATTTATTCATGTCGGCAAAGGGGTATGGGGTTTAAGGGAATGGATGCATGACAGGAAAGCATTTCAATATGAGCATGATGAGGAACTGGACAATTAATTGCGTGGTCAGACCACGCAATTTTTTAGTAGCCTTACAGCCTTGACAGCATACCCTGACAGGGGATAGAATGTTGTAGGTACTTTTATGTCGAAATCGTTATCAAATTTATTTTATAGACAGGAGGAGCATTATGGCCAAGTTTATTTTTGTGACCGGAGGTGTTGTCTCATCACTGGGAAAAGGCATTACCGCTGCTTCTTTGGGCTGCATCCTGAAAAACAGGGGTCTTAAAGTTGCCATTCAAAAATTCGACCCGTATATTAATGTAGACCCCGGAACTATGAGCCCTTATCAGCATGGAGAAGTTTTTGTCACCGATGACGGCGCTGAGACTGACCTGGACCTGGGTCATTATGAAAGGTTTATAGATATTAACCTCAGCAAGAGCAGTAATGTCACTACAGGCAAGATATACTGGTCAATTATCTCAAAGGAACGTAAAGGAGATTTCCTTGGAGGCACCGTTCAGGTAATTCCGCATGTCACCAATGAAATCAAGGATAGAATCCTCAGGGTGAGCAAAGAGAGCAAACCGGATGTTGTAATCACTGAAATCGGAGGTACTGTGGGGGATATTGAGTCCCTTCCCTTCCTTGAAGCCATCAGGCAGATGAAAAGCGATATTGGCCGCGAAAATGTAATGTATATCCATGTTACTCTGGTTCCTTACCTTAAAGTTTCTGAAGAACTGAAAACCAAGCCTACACAGCACAGTGTCAAGGAACTCAGGAGCATCGGTATCCAGCCTGATGTTATCGTCACCCGTTCCGAAAAACCCCTTTCAAAAGAAATGGAAGAGAAAATTGGCCTTTTTTGTGATATTGACAAGGATGCAGTTATCCAGGCAGTGGATGCGCCCACAATATACGAAGTTCCACTTATGATGAAGGAAGAGGGTCTTGATGATATTGTAATTGAGCGCCTCGGTCTTAAGTGCCAGGATGTGGATATGACAGAGTGGGTTGAGATAGTGGACAAGATTAAAAACCCTAAATATAAAACCACCATTGCTATTGTAGGCAAATATGTCGAACTTCCTGATGCCTACATGAGTGTGGCGGAGTCTTTGCGCCATGCGGGGCTGTTTCATGAATCAGCCATTGAAATCAGGTGGGTAAATGCTGTTGAGCTTGAAAAAGGTGACGATATTGTCCGGGAACGCCTGGATGGTGTAGATGGTATCCTGGTACCGGGCGGTTTTGGAGACAGAGGAATCGAGGGTAAAATTAAGGCAACAACTTATGCCAGGGAAAATAAGATTCCTTATCTGGGCATCTGTCTGGGAATGCAGTGTGCGGTTATAGAGTTTGCCCGGCATATTGGTCTTAAAAAGGCCAACAGTTCTGAGTTTGATCCGCAGACCCCATATCCTGTAATTGACCTGCTCCCGGAGCAAAAGGATATTGAAGATAAGGGAGGCACCATGAGGCTGGGTCTTTACCCGTGCAAACTGCCTGAAGGGACCCTGGCGAATGATGCATATAAGGAAGATTTGGTCTATGAACGGCACCGGCACCGGTTTGAGTTTAATAATGAATACCGTGAACAATTAACAGCCAGAGGCATGAAGGTTTCCGGAACATCGCCCAATGACCGGCTGGTGGAAATCATAGAAATGTCTGACCATCCATGGTTCGTAGGGACACAGTTCCATCCTGAGTTTAAGTCCCGTCCCAACCGCCCCCACCCGCTCTTTAGAGATTTTGTCGGCATGGCGCACAGATACGGAAAACAGAAAACGAATGACTGATATGTACACAAGGCTGTTGTAAATATTACCACAGCCTCTTTGTTGTATAAACGAAAACCACCTGCTTTGCAGGTGGTTCCAAAAAGCTTTAGCTATGAGTAGAAAAATCTACCTCCGTTTGATAGAATGGTGCAGGTTCGCCAACCGCACTGTAGCAAAGGAGGTAGATATCCAAATGGATACTGAAAGTCTAGCACACACCCAATGGAATTGCAAATATCACATAGTATTTGCTCCGAAATATAGAAGACGGGAGATATACGACAAAATCAAGAGCGATATCGGAAAAATATTAAGGACATTGTGTAACTACAAGAAGGTAGAAATACTTGAGGCGAACGCTTGCCCAGACCACATACACATGCTTGTATCGATACCACCAAAACTAAGTGTATCAAGCTTCATGGGATATTTGAAAGGCAAGAGTTCGTTGATGATATTCGATAGGCACGCTAACCTGAAATACAAATACGGCAACAGGCATTTTTGGTGTCGGGGGTATTATGTGGATACAGTTGGTCGGAATAAGAAGGCGATAGAACAGTATATCAAAAAACAATTGCAGGAGGATATTGCTGCCGACCAAATGACTCTAAAGGAGTATATGGACCCGTTTACGGGTGAGCCAGTACAAAAGAGCAAGAAAAAATAGAACCCCTTTAGGGGTGGTTATGAAAAGGTGCGCGGTTGGCGGACCGTTCAGTGAGCCTTTAGGCTCAGCCTAGTAACATGCCCTTATAGGGCTAGAGCAAACCACCCGCTGAGCGGGTGGTCATGATTTTTTTACAGGAAACCGGCTGCTTAATCACTGTATTATTTGAAACAATAACTGTGTATTATTTGAAACAATAATGGTATTAGAAATAACCTTTGGAAATAACTATAGTGGTAGAAAAAATGGGGGTGTTTAATATCAATAAGAGAATTGTAGTGGGGCTGATTGCAGGTATAATTGTTCTGTCCCTGGCTGTAGCTGCGTTATCCGGGCAGGCAGGAAAGGAAAAGCCTTCCCGGGGAGATGCTATCGGGGTTATCTATGTTGAGGGGGTCATCACAGGCGCCAGGGGAGAAGGCTCTATTTTCGGTGCAGGTGTGGCTTCGGGTCCTTCTCTGATGGAGCAGTTGCGTGAAGCCGGAGAGGATGACGGCATCAAAGCCGTGCTGCTGAGGATTAACAGCCCCGGCGGCAGCGCTGCAGCTTCACAGGAGGTCGGCAATGAAATAGATAAACTGCGCCAGCAGGGTAAAATTATTGTTGCATCCATGGGTGATGTTGCGGCATCAGGAGGGTACTGGATTGCTGCCAAGGCTGATAAAATAATTGCTGACCCGGCGACTATGACGGGAAGCATCGGGGTAATCATGGAAACCCAGAATATGCAGGAGCTATTTGATAAAATAGGAATCACACCTGAAACCATAAAGAGCGGCCCTCACAAGGATATGGGTTCCCCCAACCGTCCTCTGACACCTGAAGAACGAGCTATCATGCAGCAAATGGTTGACGATATTTACCAGCAGTTTGTGGATGTAGTGGCAGAGGGAAGGAAAATGAAACGGGAAAAGGTGCTGGAACTTGCTGACGGACGGATATTTACCGGCCGCCAGGCAAAGGAACAGGGCTTGGTGGATGAGCTGGGGAATTACTATGATGCCATAAAGCTTACCGGTGAACTGGCTGGAATAAAAGGAGAACCGGTTATTCACGAATTTGGCTCCACGAGTCCCTTTGAAAAGTTTCTGAGCGGCGTTAGTATTCCAAAGAGTCCGGGGAGTGATTTCTTAGGATTGTCTGCCGGGGAGATTGAGGCATTACGGGAATTGCTAAAAAGCCAGCCGTTATTTTAGCGAAGTTAGCATGTTCAAAACGGTGACGGGGGATGTATTTTATGAACGATACGAACGATATGAACGATATGAACGATATGAGTGATATGAGTGATCTGCCGCTTGATGACAGCAAAGACCGCCTGGGCTTTGTTGAACTGATATATGGGGTGTTATTTTCTCCGACAGCCACTTTTGCAAAGGTTTCACGGGAAAACCACTTATTTAACGGGTTTGTTATTTTTCTTACCATAACTCTGGTCAGTTCTGTGGTAAATTACCTCGGGGCCAGGAACTTTTCTGATTTGCCCCCGGAGCTTGCCGGCGCTTTTACAGAGGCTGGCCCGTACATGGGTATTTTAGCCGTAGTTTTTGCATTTATTGGCTGGTTTGTTCAGGCCGGGATCCTCCAGGTTTTTGCGGAACTTCTGGGGGGTGAGGGGCGTGCCCTTCAAGTACTGACAGTGCTTGCCCTGGCGGGTATCCCAAAAGCCTTTGCGATACCGTTTCAGGTGTTGGGCCTCTTTATTAGCGGCTCCATGGTGAGTACTTTTCTGAGTGTGGCTGTTTCCCTGTTGGTAATTACCTGGTTCTTGGTTCTTATGGTTATAGGTCTTCGCGAGGTCCAAGGCTTTTCCACCGGGAGGGCGGCTGCAGTTTTTGTTCTCCCTCTCGCAGCGCTGGGTTTGGCATTCCTGATTATTGTGCTTTCTCTAGCCGGCTTTTTCATCCCACTAATTAACAGCCTCTAGCAAATAAGGGTATTTTGTAGAATAATAACAGGAAATTGCGATATGTTTATTTGTGCAAAAGAAGGAATATTTTGTTTTATCTAGAAATATTCTTAAATGTGGAAGACGAGCTGAGCACAGACGTGGGAAGCTGAGCAGATAATTATAAAGATTAGTTATAGAGAGAGGAGACATTATAGTGAAGGCAAAGCTTTTAGTCGTGGATGACCAGATGGGAGTCCGGAGATTACTGTATGAAGCTTTCAGTATAGAGGGTTATGAGGTGGAAATGGCTGCCAGTGGGCATGAGGCCCTCGAAAAAGTCAAACTTGCAATGCCTGACCTAATTTTAATGGATATGAAGATGCCGGGGATGAACGGCTTGCAGACACTGCAAGAAATTAAAAAAATCAATGATGCCGTTGTGGTAATTATGATGACTGCTTACGGGGAACTGGAAATTGTTGCTGATGCCGTGAAACTTGGGATAAAGGAATATGTTACAAAACCTTTTGATATAAATGAATTAAGGGAGATTGTCAAAAAGCTGGTCATAAAACAAGAGGTTGATTTTACACCGGCATTAGGGAAACGTTAGAGAAAGTCGAAAGACACTAAATAATGTAATAATTGGAGCTTAAAAGCAACTGCCTCCCGGGAAAAAGAGGAATTTTATTATTGGCGGCGAAGTAAAAATATTAGAGGAGGGGTTGCCATGATTGTTGCTACTGAGCTTGTGGTTGCCATGCGTTGCCCGCTATGTGGGAAATTGGATTTTCATTCGATTTCCCGTTTTGCCTTCGCGGGTGCCAAAAATCTTAAAATAACATGTTCCTGTGGAGCCCCCAAGTTAATTGTTGGCACTAAAAACCGTCGGCAGTTCTGGCTGCAGGTGCCATGTGTGCTTTGTGAGACTAACCACCTGGTCTATTATAAGGCTAAACAGCTTTGGGCTAATAAGGTTGAATTTTTTTACTGTAATGATACTAATGTAGAGCTGGGGTTTTTTGGGCCTGAGGAAAAGGTTCACGCACTGGCTGAGAAATATGAATATAGTCTTGAGTCTCTTGTCGACGGGCTTGGTTATGATGATTACTTTTATAACCCCGAGATTATGTTTGAAGTATTAAACTGTCTTCACGATGTGGCTGAAGAGGGTTATCTTTACTGTGAATGCGGCAGTTACCAGATTGAGATTGACATATTCCCTGACAGGATTGAATTGAATTGTAAGGACTGTAAAAGTAACAGTGTAATATATGCCGAAAATGATGAAGACTTAAACAAAATCAGGGACACCAAAAAAATTGAATTGGCAAGCAGCGGGCTAAAGTCAGTGAAAGATCTTAATAAGGGCAAAAAAGGAAAACGGAAAAACTCGAAACGTACTAAGCACTAGCCTGTTAGCAGAATCAAATCAGGGGATCCGGCACAAACTAAAAAGGAAACGAGCTGGTTGAGGTTGGATAGAGCAACCTCATTTCAATTGAAATAGAAATTGATATAAAAAAATAAAATAAGGAGGAACGATAATACCATGTCTTTAGTCCCTATTAGTGTGTTATTAAGCAAGGCAGAACAAGGCAGTTATGCTGTGGGAGCTTTTAACTGCAACAATATGGAAATAGTTCAGGCAATTATTGCTGCTGCCGAGGCGGAAAATTCTCCGGTGATTATGCAGGCCAGCCAGGGAGCAATAAAATATGCCGGTATTGATTACATAACTGCCATGGCGAGGATTGCTGCAGAAAATGCATCTGTACCGGTAGCCCTTCATCTTGACCACGGGACGAGTTTTGAACAGGTAATGCTGTGTATCCGGAAGGGCTTTAGTTCTGTGATGATTGACGGCTCCAAGCATGGTTTTGAAGAAAACATCGAACTTACCAACAGGGTTCTTGCCGTGGCTCGGGCTGTAGGTGTATCTGTTGAGGCCGAACTTGGTAAAATAGGCGGCACTGAAGATGATATTCATGTTGATGATAGGGATGCTCTGTTTACCAATCCTGAGGAAGCCCGGGAATTTGTGGAACGGACCGGGGTAGATGCTCTTGCAGTCGCCATAGGTACTGCTCATGGACAGTATAAGGGTATCCCCGAACTGGATTTTCCCAGGTTGGAAAAAATAAAGTCCCTGGTTAATATTCCTATAGTGTTGCATGGTAGTTCCGGTGTTGCTGATCAGGATATTGTCAAGGCAATTAAACTGGGCGTAAGAAAAGTAAATATTGATACAAACATTCGGGAAGCCTTTGTACAGGCCTGTAGAGATGTACTCAACAAGGATGCCCGGGAAATAGACCCCAGGAAAGTATTAGGAGCGGCCAGAGAAGCGGCAACTCAAATTATCAGGGAAAAAATCAGGTTGTTTGGCAGCTCGGGAAAGGCATGACATAGCGGCGTGAGCCGCTTTTATCCAAGGAGGCAAACAGAATCGTGAAAATTTTTATTGATACTGCTAACATTGAAGAAATAAGAAAAGCCGAACGGCTGGGAGTAATCAGTGGAGTGACTACAAACCCTTCACTTATTGCTAAAGAAGGAAGAAATTTTGTGGAAGTGGTTCAGGAAATCTGCGGCATTGTTGATGGACCCATCAGCGCTGAAGTTATCAGCCTTGATGCGGACGGAATGGTATCTGAGGCCGAAGAACTGGCTAAAATCCATAATAATATAGTAATCAAAATTCCGATGACAGCAGAAGGCCTGACCGCAGTGAAAATCCTTTCCGGGAAAAAAATAAAGACAAATGTCACCCTGGTATTTTCCGCTAACCAGGCTCTGCTGGCTGCTTTGGCAGGAGCCACCTTTGTCAGTCCTTTTGTTGGAAGGCTTGATGACATTGGCCAGGATGGCATGGACCTGATTCGGGATATCGTACAGATTTATGAGAATTACGATTATGATACACAGATTATCGCAGCCAGCATCAGGCATCCAATACATGTAACTGAGGCGGCCAAAGCAGGGGCTCATATTGCTACTATACCATTAAAAGTGATTATGCAGATGACAAAACACGCACTTACCGATTTGGGTATTGATAAATTCCTGGCAGACTGGGAAACTGTGAAAAACAAGTAGTGCCGGATATTAAGGGCAGTTATTAACCTAAGCCACTGAAAAGTGGCTTTTGCATGTACTACAGAGTGCGCAGCCCTTGAAGCTTTGCTTCTTAGGGATGCGGCCCACCCCTTGCGGGTGAAAGCGTGCACATTGGGAACTGAAATATGCACGCTTTTCTAGTAAATTTATTGGTCTGGGGGCAGGAACAGCTACATATAAGGTAGAAGATAGTATAACACAATGATTTTATAATGTTATACTAATTATTATTTCAGGAGGGGTTTATGTGATTCGGGAACTGGCAATGGAATTTGCCCGGGTAACAGAAGCGGCCGCTATTGCATCTGCAAGATGGATGGGCCGGGGGGATAAAGAAGAAGCTGATGACGCGGCAGTTGTAG
Source organism: Phosphitispora fastidiosa (assembly GCF_019008365.1). Lineage (NCBI taxonomy): Bacteria > Bacillati > Bacillota > Clostridia > Eubacteriales > Peptococcaceae > Phosphitispora > Phosphitispora fastidiosa. The sequence goes on from NZ_JAHHUL010000011.1 coordinate 86,388, forward strand.
CTATGAGGTCGGTTTTCAGTACAGTACAGATTGACGGGACGGTTGTTATTGGGGAAGGCGAGATGGATGAGGCTCCGATGCTGTACATAGGGGAAAGAGTGGGTACCGGGGTGGACCCAAAGGTTGATATTGCAGTTGATCCGGTGGAAGGCACCAACAATGTTGCCAGGGGTCTTAACAATGCTATCGCTGTTTTGGCGGCTGCGGAGACGGGAGGCTTTCTCCATGCCCCGGACATGTATATGGATAAAATTGCAGTCGGACCCAAGGCTAAGGGGAAGATTCACCTGGACGCACCGGTTATTGATAATTTAAGGGCGGTTGCCGATGCCAATGATAAAGCTATTGAGGACCTTACAGTTGTGATACTCTACAGGCCCAGGCATGAAAAGCTTATTAAAGAGGTCCGCTCTGCAGGTGCGCGGATACAACTGATTCAGGATGGTGATGTGGCCCCGGCTGTGGCTGCTGCCATGGGAGGCACAGGTGTGGATATGTTGATGGGTGTAGGCGGCGCTCCTGAGGGGGTATTGGCAGCCGCTGCCCTTAAGTGTCTCGGGGGGGAAATGCAGGGACGCCTCTGGCCTGAAGATGATGAAGATGTTGAAAGAGCGAGGAAACTGGGGATCGGAAATATTAACCGTTTGCTTACCATGGATGATCTGGTAAAGACCGATGATGTTGTTTATGCCGCTACCGGGATTACCGACGGAGATCTGGTCCAGGGGGTAAGGTTCTTTGGAAATGGCGCCAGAACTCATACTGTTGTAATGAGGGCAGTTACCGGTACGGTTAGATTTATTGATGCAATTCACAGGCTGGACAAAAAACCCTTTACCTACAGAAGATAATTAAGCAGGTTGGGACGATTTTTTGTGTTTTTTAAGCCCTTCATTGTCCAGCGACGACGGCTTACACACAGAAACAGGAGGAACCGGTTTTGCGCCTGAAAAGGTACTTAAGATACCACTATTTTAAAATGATCCGACTCAGGGATACCCCGGCAAAGGTTGCCTGGGGTGCGGGACTGGGACTGGCTATGGATTTTGCCATACCCATACCCCTGGTAAGTATTTTTTTAGCTTTTCTGGCTGCCCGGATCCTCAAGGTAAACAGCTTCGCTGCTGTGATGTCAGCAACTGTGATAAAACCGTTTTTCCCCGGAATTGTTTTGATAAATGTATATGTCCAGTCTATCTTGGTATCCCTTTTTCCCGTTTTAGGCAGACTGGTACTTCCCCGGTCTGAGGCCACGAATTTATTGGGGAATATGATTAACGGCATCCTTTCCAGGGGTGTACCTTATCTACTGGCGGGGCTTATTAATGGTTTGGTGGTTTTTGCAGTTTCATATATGTTTCTACACTATATATTAAACCTGAGACTGGAAAAACTCAAATTCCGAACCAGAAAATGAGGGGTTTAAGGGACTTTTCGGCTGACCGCATGAATAAGCTTTCTACCATTAGGGTACAATACCAATATGAATGATTTTTTAGGAGGGTTATTATTGAATGCTTCCGACTTGGAATCAAAAACAATGGTAGAACTATATGAAACGGCGAAAAATCTGGAGATTCAGGGTTATTACAAGCTCCGAAAAAAAGAACTGATTTTTGAAATTGTCAAGGTAATGACCAGCAAAGAGCAATCCACCCTATTTGCTGAAGGGGTGTTGGAAATTCTTCCGGATGGCTATGGGTTCCTGCGACCTTTCAGTTATGTTCCCAGCCAGGATGATATCTATGTTTCCCCGTCCCAGATCAGGAGATTTGACTTAAGGACAGGGGATCTTGTTGGGGGACAGGTCAGGCCGCCAAGGGACAATGAACGGTATTTCGCCTTGCTTCGGGTAGAGTACATAAACAAAATAAGTATCAATGATGCTGCAAGAAGGATACACTTTGACGGGTTAACACCCATATACCCCAACCAACGGATTAACCTTGAAGTAGGACCTGAAATGGCGGTTACCAGGGTCATTGATCTGGTATCACCGATTGGAAAAGGCCAGAGGGGCCTTATCGTATCCCCGCCTAAAGCCGGCAAAACAGTTCTTCTCAAACAGATTGCCAACAGTATTACAACCAATTATCCCGAAATTAACCTTATTGTGCTGCTGATTGATGAACGGCCTGAAGAGGTTACCGATATGCAGAGGTCGGTTAAAGGAGAGGTTATCAGTTCAACTTTTGACGAACCGGCCGAAAGCCATGTCAAAGTTGCTGAAATGGTATTGGAACGTGCTAAGAGGCTGGTAGAACACAAAAAAGATGTGGTGATTCTACTTGACAGTATCACCAGGCTGGCCAGGGCTTATAACCTGGTGGAGCCTTCCAGTGGCAGGACACTGTCAGGCGGTGTCGATCCTAGTGCGCTGCATAAGCCGAAACGGTTTTTTGGCGCTGCCCGTAATATTGAAGAGGGTGGCAGCCTGACAATTCTGGCGACCGCCCTTGTGGAAACAGGCAGTCGGATGGATGATGTTATTTTTGAAGAATTCAAGGGTACTGGAAATATGGAGCTGATTCTCGACAGGAAACTCGCTGATCGCAGGCTGTTCCCAGCAATCGACATCAAACGTTCCGGCACTCGTAAAGAAGATTTGTTGTTAAGCAAGGAAGAAATGGAACTGATGTGGAATCTGCGAAAAACCTTCAGCCAGTCAACCACCACAGAGGCCATAGAATCCCTTATGGAACTATTGAAAAAGACAAAATCAAACAGAGAGTTGATGATGAAGACCCTGGATTTTTGCAGGGCGATGTAAAGAAAAAGGACTGACCGTGGGGTCAGTCTTTTTGGTATGTATGGTCAGTAGGCGCGCTTTTTTTACCTTTTTGTAAATGGTGGAGATGTATTCTTCCGGCGGGGCCCCCAATCCGTTACCGAAACCCCGGCTTTCAGAAAGCCGCCGTTTCGACGGATTGGGGGGACCCCCGACATCTCCGTCGGCAGCCGCTCCCGCTTCGCGGGTCACGGGCCGACGGACGACAGACTCCGCCTTACAGAACACATCTCCACCATTCATCATAGTTGAAAAAAGCGCTACTGAAAGCATCAGCATGGAGGACTGACACAACGGTCAGTTCTTTTTTTATCTATAGTTATTGAAATGAACGTCATTATGGTGAGATGTTGTGCAAGATTTTCCTGGCACTGTCGCCGTGAGAAATCTTACCGAAGTTCCGCTAAGCGAAGTCACGGACCGGAGCCATGGATGGCGGAGCCGCCACTGAGGCAGGAGCCGAATTGGCGGTTTAGTCCGTGGCTTCGCCAGGAACAAGGTTAGATTTCTCCGGTGGTAGTGCGGAAAACCGGTACAATGGCTCACCATAATGACATAGCCATTTCATAGAGCTTTATGTTTAAAAATTATTAAGGAAGGCAAAAATAGAGGGGAAATTGTTTTTTGGGGAGGAAGAAAAAGTGAATTTTACAAAGAAACATAAAGCAGTGATGGCGGTATTGCTGGCAGCAATACTGACCTGCACAGCCGGATACGGCTCACTGGCTGGGGAAGGGAGCACGCTGGAAAAGAAGGGCCGGGATAACAGGAGCCTGGAAGCGGTATCCTATACGGTTAAAAAGGGCGACTGTCTCTGGGACCTGGCCCAGGAGTACCGTGTGCCGGTCAGCCTGCTCGCATATGCCAACGGGCTTGACCCGGAAAGTTTTCTTTACGAGGGTGACCGGATAACTATTCCTGAAGGTGATGACATTACCTATACGGTTAATCCCGGAGATACATTGTGGGGAATTTCCCGCAAATTCGGTGTATCCATGGCAGAACTGGCAGATAGAAACGGGACCGGGACTGCTGAACTTCTGCTGGCTGGACAGAAGCTGGTCCTTCCGGCTGTTGGCCCGGTAATTGATGTTATTGGAGAAAATGTAGGGATAAAAATACCTTTGTTGGATGATTGGCCTGTTAATGGGGTTGTTTCCTCACCTTTTGGGATGAGAAATGGCAGGATGCATGAGGGCACAGATATTGCTGCAGAATTGGGAAGCCCGATAAAGGCGGTGGCCGGCGGTAAAGTTGTCTTTTCGGGAAACCGGGGAGACTATGGGAAGGCTGTAATTATTGACCACGGGAATGGCTTCCGGAGTCTGTATGGACATGCCGCCATCCTGGAAGTAAGTGCCGGTGACCGGGTCAGCCAGGGAGATGTCATTGCCCGGGTTGGCAGTACCGGCCGTTCTACGGGACCGCACCTGCACCTGGAGCTGTTGTACCGGGGTACGCCCCAGAACCCGGAACGTTATCTGCCTGATTAAAATGTGGTTACGTTGACCAGGGAGTTCTTTCCCAAAAAGAAGAAGGACTAGGAAGCAACCCTAGTCCTTCTATTTGAGAAACGTTCAAAAATGTGAAAGTCAAAACCCCAGCGCCCAGACCTATACGAATAATTATTTGTGTAGGTCTTTTTATATTTTAACCAAATTACACAAAAAATCAACATCTAAAATATATTTCACGAGGCATGATGCACAAGTGTTAACTGTTGCTATAAGATGTGTTGGCATTTTTGTATAAAAGTAATATAATGTAGTTTAAGTTATGTCAGGCCAAAACTGAGGAGAATGGCGATGTTTCAGTTACTGTATGCAGATAGTAAAGGCAGGATGTATGAAAACCCGGAGGCGCTGGCTGTGGGACGTACCGGGGGCTTGTTTGTGGGGCTGGAGGAAGATGAGATGATCCCTCTGCCTGCAGGGGCTTCGCTGGTTATGGTGCCCGGAGGAGTTCCGGTGGCCATAGGAGCAGAAGGGAGTTTTACTCAGGTAGACTCAGGACCTGCAGGGGACTCCTGTTTTGCTGTTGGGGCTTTGCTGCCCCAGGGTTTTGCCAGGACCCTGCTTCCGGCTTACCGGCGTAAGGAGCAGCAGCCGCTGCCACTGTTTGGTTATGCCGCAGTGGGCTGGAAGGACGGCCGGGTCCACGTTGCTGCGGTACAGACAGATGCCCCGGAGAAATGGAACCCCATCCATTATGGAACCCCTGAGCTGCCCGGGTTGGTTTATGATATGCTTGACCGGCAGGGAAAGAACAGGATTATCACTCAATTGGCAAGGTGTGCCTTGGAGTACCACTGCTTTACCGCTCAGAACATTTTTTACAGGAGGTGGGAAGGGGGTATCCCGGTATCACCGGTATGTAATGCCAGGTGCTTGGGGTGTATATCACTGCAGCCTGCGGAGTGCTGTCCGTCGCCTCAGAGCAGAATAGATTTTGTTCCCGAGCCGTGGGAAGTGACTGATATAGCAGTCCGGCATCTTACTGGGGCAGATGATGCCATCATTAGCTTCGGGCAGGGTTGTGAAGGAGAACCTTCTTTGCAGGCATCCCTGATATCTGAGGCGATAAAAACCATTCGCAGTCAAACGGGGACAGGGACCATCAATATGAATACAAATGCAGGCAATACCCCGGGTATCCGGGAAATCTGTTCTGCCGGAATCGACTCCCTGCGTGTTAGCACTATCAGCGCTAGGAAAGAGACCTACACCGCTTATTATGCTCCCGCGAATTACAAATGGCAGGATGTCTGCGAATCCATTGCTTTTGCCAGGGATAAGGGTATCTATGTATCCCTTAACCTGCTGACCTTTCCGGGGCTTACCGATATCCCGGAAGAAGCTGAGGCGCTAGCCGCTCTGATTGAGCAGCTTGACATAAATATGGTTCAGATACGCAACCTCAATATTGATCCTGATTTTTTGTCTTCCCGGGTGCCATTGGCCGCTGAGGAGGGAATGGGTATTAATAATTTTATAGATTTTCTTAAAGGGGAGCTGCCCGGGCTCGAAATTGGCAATTATTCCCGACCTGTACGAAATAATGAGATTTAAGAATGAAAACGGTTGCATCCCTATAAGCCGTATGTTATAATATTAAAAGTTGACAATTGGTGATATTTCCAGAAAAGAGGTGAAGGGCCATGAAAAAGGACATTCATCCGAAGTACGGTTCAGCCGTAGTAACCTGTGCTTGTGGTGAAACTTTTGAGTCAGGATCAACGAAAAAGGAGCTAAGAGTAGAGATTTGCTCCAAGTGCCATCCTTTCTTTACAGGAAAGCAAAAATTTGTTGATACCAGTGGCCGTGTGGATAAATTCAAGAAAAAATACGGGATGTAATCACAGCAGAGCACCGGCTCTGCTCTTTTAATATGGTAAAAGATGACGATGGCGCCATTTAAAAACGTAGGGAGTTGAATTAGTTGAGTGATAAGGTGACATATGGAGGCCAGGCGGTTATCGAGGGTGTGATGATGCGCGGTCGTGACAATGTGGCTATAGCGGTCAGGAAACCGGATAATGAAATTATAGTGGAAGAGCGTCCCGTGAATTCTATAACCAAAAAGCTGCCGTTTCTCAAACTCCCTTTTCTCAGGGGGACAGTATCGCTGTTTGAGTCCTTGATTATAGGCATCCAGGCCCTGACCTTTTCCGCCAGCCAGGCAGCCGCGGATGAAGAAGAACAGCTCAGCCCCTGGGAAATGACCCTGACCATAGGTGTGGCGGTAATCTTAGGGATACTTCTTTTCATAGTTACGCCAACAAGCGCAGCCAGGCTCCTGTACTCACTGGAGAGCGTTGTTCTGATTAATTTCCTTGAAGGGCTTTTGCGGATAGGGATTTTTCTGGTTTATGTCCTGGCTATATCGCGCATGAAGGATATTCAGCGGGTATTTCAGTATCATGGCGCGGAACACAAAGTTATCAGCACCTTTGAAGCTAATGAAAAGCTGACCGTTGCAAACGCACGAAAATATTCCCAGCTGCACCCGAGGTGTGGCACCAGCTTTCTGCTGATTGTGATGGTTATCATGGTATTTGTTTTCAGCTTTTTGGGTAAACAGGATCTGGTGATGCGGATAGCTTCCAGGATTGCCCTGTTACCTGTAGTAGCCGGTATTTCATTTGAGATTCTTAAGCTGTCGGGCAAATACTGTAACTCCCCATTGATGAAAGTTCTCATTACTCCGGGGCTGTGGCTGCAGAAACTTACTACCAGGGAGCCGGACGACAGCCAGCTTGAGGTAGCCATTGCCTCACTCAAATCAGTACTGGCAAAGGAAGAGGTATCTTCGGAAGAATTGTCTCCGGAAGAATTGCAGGAAGCTCTGCAGTAATTTTAGTTAAGGTAGTTCACTGTAATAGTACTTAATATAATTCAATTCAGAGGTGTGGGAAATGTTCGATAAATTACAGGCGCTTGAAGATAAATATGAGGAACTCGCAGGCCTGTTGAGTAATCCCGATGTCATTGCAAATCAGGCTGAATGGCAGAAGCATGCCAAGGCACATGCTTCGATGACAGATGTGGTGACAGCTTACCGGGAATATAAGGAGGTCCTCCGGGGAATCAGTGAAGCCGGGGAAATGCTTGAGGATAAACTGGAAGAAGAGTTCAGGGAAATGGTCGAACTGGAGCTGGAAGAGCTAAAAGGCAAAAAGGAAGAGCTGGAGACCAAGCTTAAAATACTTTTGCTGCCTAAAGACCCCAATGACGACAAAAACGTCATCATGGAAATCAGAGGCGGCGCCGGTGGTGAGGAGGCTGCCCTTTTTGCCGGGGCGCTGTTCCGGATGTACAGCAGGTATGCTGAAGAGAGAGGCTGGAAAACCGAAATCCTTGGCTCTAATGCTACCGATATCGGGGGATTTAAGGAAGTTTCCTTCCTTATAGAAGGCCAAGGCGCATACAGCAGGCTTAAATTCGAAAGCGGAGTCCACCGGGTTCAGCGGGTCCCGACTACTGAGTCATCAGGGCGGATCCATACCTCAACTGTTACAGTTGCAGTTCTTGCGGAAGCGGAAGAAGTTGATATAGATATAGACCCCAATGACTTAAGGATTGATGTGTTCTGTTCCAGCGGCCCCGGCGGCCAGTCTGTGAACACGACCCAGTCCGCAGTAAGGGTTACCCATATTCCCAGCGGGATTGTGGTTTCCTGCCAGGACGAGAAATCACAGCACAAGAACAAGGATAAGGCAATGCGGGTCCTTAGAGCCAGGCTGCTTGACAGGGCGCGGGAGGAACAGGATGCCCAGCTTGCCAGCGCCAGGAAAAGCCAGGTGGGTACAGGTGACCGCAGTGAGAGGATCAGGACTTACAATTATCCTCAGGGGCGTGTTACCGACCATAGGATAGGCCTGACCCTGCACAAGCTGGACCAGGTGCTGGAAGGAAATATGGATGAGATTATCGAAGCCTTGATTACAACTGACCATGCGGAAAAATTAAAGCAGGTGGATTAAATTATGCCTACGGTAAGGGAGGCTTTGGCCGAGGCGGCCCAGGTCCTGCGCAGCAGCGGGATTGATACGGCCCGACTTGATGCCGAGGTTCTGCTGGCATTTGTGCTTAAGGTATCAAGGACCGACCTTTACGTCAAAAACGACAGGGTGATTCCGAATAATAAACTAAGGGAGTTTTTAGCGGCTGTTGCCAGGCGTTCGCGCCGGGAGCCGGTCGCATATATAACAGGGGAAAAGGAATTTATGTCACTGCCGTTTCTGGTTAACCGGAAGGTACTTATTCCCAGACCCGAAACTGAAGTTCTGGTTGAATGGGTTATCGAACGTGCCGGAGACAGCCAGGTTATAGTCGATGTAGGGACAGGCAGCGGGGCAATCGCTGTCAGCCTTGCCACGTATCTGCCCAAGGCCCGGATATGGGCGGTTGATATTTCTGATGCCGCTTTAGAGGTGGCCCGGGAAAACGCTGCCAGGCTGGGCGTACGGGAAAGAATACAATTTTTAAACAGCAGCCTGCTTGATGGTATTCCGGCAGGGCTTGATGGCAAAGTTGACTGGATAATTGCCAACCTGCCTTATATTCCGTCTGCAGAGGTGTCTTGGCTGCAGCCGGAGGTTTCTCAGTATGAGCCTCATACTGCACTGGATGGAGGGGGTGATGGCCTATATTTGTACAGAGAGCTCGTTATTCGGGCATATGAAGTACTGGCAACAGGGGGATGGCTTTGCCTGGAGATGGGTACAGGTCAGACTGAAGGGCTGACGAAACTGCTGCCTGAAGAACGATGGGGGGAAGGCATTCAGGTTTTACAGGATTACGCTGGGCTTGACCGATTTATAGTGATCCGTAAGAAAACTTAAGAAAAGAGGGTCGTTTATGGAGAGCCAAGTACAGGCCTATATCGCAGTTGCTGTATTTTTGTTAACCTATGCCCTGATTATTTCGGAAAAGATTCACCGTACGGTTGTAGCTTTATTGGGTGGTTTATTGGTTATTTTTCTGGGGATCCTGGAACAGCATACGGCTATTGAAATGATTGACTTCAATACTCTGGGGCTGTTGACCGGGATGATGATTATTGTCGGGATTACCAAACGCACCGGCTTATTTGAGTTCCTGGCCATCAAGTCTGCCAAGTGGGCCAAGGGGGAACCGTGGCGGCTTATGCTTGCACTGGCCACTATTACTGCCGTAGGGTCTGCTTTTCTGGACAATGTGACAACAGTTCTGCTGATAGTTCCGGTAACCTTTTCCATTACCGAAGAGCTGAAAATAAATCCCATTCCCTTTCTGATCACAGAAATCATCGCTTCAAACGTAGGCGGGACCGCGACTCTTATCGGGGATCCGCCCAATATCATGATTGGCAGCCAGACACACCTCGGTTTTATGGATTTTGTGATAAATCTGGCACCTCCTGTTATTGTAGTCTACATACTAACAATGGTCTGCCTTAAGTTTATCTACGGCAGAAGGCTCAAGGTGGCCGAGGAACTGAAACAGAAGGTCATGGAATTTGACGAGAATGAAGCCATTAAGGATGTGCCCCTGCTGAAAAAGTGCCTCTTTGTGCTGGGGTTGACTATCCTGGGGTTTATTCTCCACCAGTTTGTACATATGGAATCAGCAACAATTGCCCTGGGCGGCGGCACCCTTTTGATGCTGCTGTCAAAGATTAACCCGGAACATGTGCTGCACGAGGTTGAGTGGCCGGTAATTTTCTTCTTTATCGGGCTGTTCATCCTGGTAGGAGGGCTTGAGGAAACCGGGATTATTGAGGCCATGGCCGTAAAATCCCTTGAAATAACCGGCGGGGAAATGGTCTCGACCTCACTAATAATTCTGTGGCTGTCAGCTATAGCATCTGCTTTTGTAGATAACATCCCGTTTGTGGCCACCATGATTCCATTGCTGAAGACAATGGGTGAACTGGGCGGGATGTCAAATATAGATCCGTTTTGGTGGTCTCTGGCCCTGGGCGCGTGCCTGGGTGGTAACGGGACACTGATCGGGGCCTCGGCAAACGTTATTGTTGCCGGAATGGCCGAACACCGCAAATACCCCATCTCTTTTGTAGGATATATGAAAGTCGCTTTTCCACTAATGATCATGTCAATAATCATCTCAAGCATCTATGTATATTTGCGGTATTTAATGTAAAACTATAAGCAGGATTACCGGAAGCTGGTTAATCCAAAATTTGATATTATGGCGAATGATGGCCAAATTAATAATACATTTAGTGTTCTCATTCTGAAAGGAGGCGCATATGGACGCGTATATTGCAGGAGCAGTCTTCCTGATAACCTATGCTTTTATTATTTCTGAAAAACTTAACCGGACGGTTGTTGCCCTCATGGGGGGTATGCTGGTAATTTTCCTGGGGATTTTGGAGCAGGAAAAGGCCATTGAAATGATTGACTTCAACACTCTGGGACTGCTGACGGGAATGATGATAATTGTCGGGATTACCAAAAAGACGGGTGTCTTTGAGTACCTGGCGATAAAGTCAGCCAAGTGGGCTGGAGGGGATCCCTGGAGACTGATGACGGCATTGGCCCTGATCACTGCTGTCGGGTCGGCTTTACTGGACAATGTGACCACTGTGCTGCTGATAGTACCGGTAACCTTCTCTATAACAGAGGAACTGGAGATAAACCCGATGCCGTTTCTTGTTACCGAGATTCTGGTTTCAAATATCGGGGGAACAGCGACACTTATCGGAGACCCGCCCAATATCATGATTGGCAGCCAGACCCACCTGGGTTTTATGGATTTTCTGGTCAATCTGGCACCGGTTGCCATAGTAGTCTATCTCTTGACGATGATAGCCCTTAAATTTATTTATGGCAAGAGACTTCATGTAAAAGAAGAATTGAAGCAAAAGGTTATGGGATTTGATGAACTCTCTGCAATTAAAGACTGGGTGTTACTGAAAAAATGCTTGTTTGTACTGGGTTTAACCATACTGGGGTTTATCCTCCACCAGTTTATTCATATGGAATCGGCAACAATTGCTTTGGGCGGCGGGGTGCTGCTGATGCTGCTGACCCGGATTGACCCGGAACGGGTGCTGCACCAGGTTGAATGGCCGGTAATATTCTTTTTCATCGGTCTGTTTATTCTGGTTGGCGGTCTGGAGGAAACGGGGATAATTCATGGCTTGGCGGAGAAGGCCCTGGATATTACCGGGGGAGCGCTGCTGCCCACATCGATGATTATCCTGTGGTTGTCAGCGATTGCCTCAGCTTTTGTGGACAATATTCCTTTTGTGGCTACAATGATACCCCTGCTGCACACTATGAGTGAATTAGGGGGGTTAGGGAACATTGATCCCCTGTGGTGGTCTCTGGCCCTGGGCGCTTGCCTGGGGGGCAATGGCACCTTGATTGGGGCCTCAGCAAATGTTATTGTTGCCGGGATGGCTGAGGGTCGTAAATACCCCATATCTTTCCTGGGATATATGAAAGTTGCTTTTCCCTTGATGATAATGTCCATTATTGTCTCGACTGGATATGTGTATCTGCGTTACTTTGTTCTGGTTTAGCGGCAGGGGGAATTCATCCGAATTCCCCCTGTTTCAACTTTGAATGACCGGCGAAAGACAGCCGGTTGAGAGGTGTGCCCCGAGTGGATATAATACAGAAAAAGACTGAGACACAGAAAAAGACTGAAATACTGAGTTCAACAGATGAAAATCTGGAAAAAGCGGCACAGTTGCTTCGGGGGGGCGGCCTGGTCGCCTTTCCCACGGAAACGGTATACGGCCTTGGCGCCAATGCCCTTGACCCAGCTGCGGTATCTGGAATCTTTGCCGCCAAGGGGCGGCCCTGTGATAACCCTTTGATAGTACATATTTCAGATGTCAGCCAGGTATATGACCTGTCAGATGATATTACTGTTCCTGCCCGAAGGGTTATGGAAGTCTTCTGGCCGGGTCCCCTGACAGTGGTTTTGCCCAGAAAAAGCGGGGTTCCGGATGTAGTTACTGCCGGCCTTGACACAGTGGCAGTGCGGATGCCTGACCATCCGGCAGCCCTGGGATTAATCAGCAAGGCCGGAATTCCTGTCGCTGCCCCTTCGGCCAATAGTTCCGGAAGTCCGAGTCCGACAACAGCAGGGCATGTCGCTGAGGATCTATCGGGGAAAATAGATGCCGTTGTTGATGGCGGACCGTGCCGGGTTGGGGTGGAATCCACGGTTATTGATATGACCCTGGAGCCTCCGGTTATTTTGCGTCCGGGGGGAGTAACCCGGGAACAACTGGAAGCGGTTCTGGGGCCTGTGGAAACTGCCGCTTCTTTTGCAGCAGGTAATGCGGAAGCGCCCAAATCACCGGGAATGAAATACCGTCACTACTCGCCAAAGGCTGAAGTGGTTCTGGTTACCGGGGAACAGCCTGATGAGATCACTCGAAAAGTCAGTGAATTAACTGCTAAATACCGCTGCCGGGGAAAGCGGATCGGAGTTCTGGCATCAGCGGAAACCGCAGCCAAATACAAGGCTGATGCCGTTTTTGACCTGGGCAGCCGGGGATGTTCTGAGGAAATTGCCCGGAATCTTTTTTACGGACTGCGCCACATGGACATGCAGGGTGTTGACATAATTATATCTGAGGGGTATTCTGAAACAGGAATCGGGGCAGCGGTAATGAACAGGCTGAGAAAAGCTGCCGGCAGTATCATCACAGTTTAGGAGGAGTAGATTTTGGGGTTGGGAACAATTTTTGCCCTGGCTTTGGCACTGAGCGCTGACGCGTTTTCTTTTTCCCTGGGGCTGGGGATGACAGGGGTTAACAAAAGGCAGGTTTATTTGATCAGCCTGACCGTACTGGCATTTCACATAATCATGCCGCTGACTGGTTACTTTGCCGGTGGTTTTGTGGGCAGCTTTTTGGGCCGGTGGGCAGGTTATGTCGGAGCTGCGGTCCTGGTTCTGCTTGGGTTGAGGATGGTTTGGGAAGGGTTTTCGGAAAACCAGGAAGAAAATTTTTCCCGGTTCATCCTTACCAGTGTTTATGGTATTGTAGTATTGGGAGTAACCGTCAGTATTGATGCCCTCAGTGTGGGCTTTACACTGGGGACCCAACAGGTGGCGGTGGGCTTGGCAGCAGCAGTTATTGGGGTTGTCTCCGGGATAATGTCATTCTTTGGACTGGAATTTGGCAAAAAGGTCGGGGAATGGATGGGCCGGCGCGCTGTGGCGGCAGGCGGGTCTATCCTGGTGCTAATAGGAATAAAGCTGTTTGTGTAATGGAGTGTGGTTTGCTTGAAAATTGCTTTTGTGTGTACCGGCAATACTTGCCGCAGCATTATGGCAGAAGCACTGGCCAGACAGATTCTTGGCGAAACAGGAGAAAGCGGGAAGGCCATTCTGCTCACCTCTGCAGGACTGATGGCATACCCGGGCAGTCCGGCATCGGAACAGGCCCGTGAAGTAATGGCATGCTCGGGAATTGATATTTCTTCACATATGGCGAGACCCTTTACAGAGGCGCTTGCCAGGGAAGCAGACTTAATCCTTACCATGACCGCTGCCCATAAAAGGGCCTTGGCCGGGAAATATCCCTGGCTGGGTGCAAAGCTGTTTACCCTTGCCGAATACGCCGGCGCCCAAGGGGCCGATGTGGCTGACCCGTTTGGACAATCTGTCGGGGTATACAGGGAAAGCGCTCTGGAAATCCGGGAACTTGTGGAAAAGGTGATACATAAAATATTGCAGCAGGGAAACAAGAATTGATGTAGAATGTAAACTGTGGAAATTGTAAAGTTATGTAGAATTTCGTTAATTTGACACGGGAGGCACATATGACAGAGGCAAATATGACAAAGGAAGCTGTAACAGTGGCCATAGGTTCAGACCATGCCGGCTTCAGACTCAAAGAAGAAATAATCAGCCTGCTTCAGGAAGAAGGATATGCCTTCAGGGATTTCGGCACTTTTACCGAAGAGTCGGTGGATTACCCTGATATCGCCCTTGATGTCGCTAAAGCGGTAAAATCAGGTGAGTACCAAAGGGGAATTCTCATCTGTGGCACCGGGATAGGTATTGGGATAGCTGCCAATAAAATGGCAGGCATCCGGGCAGCATTGTGTCATGATACCTTCTCTGCAAAGGCGTCCCGGGAGCATAATGATGCTAATATCCTGACAATGGGTGAACGCATTATAGGGCCGGGCCTGGCCAGAGATATTGCCGGCGTTTGGCTGAAGACTGATTTTGCGGGCGGCCGCCATGCCAGGCGAGTGCAAAAAATTATCGATTTCGAAAAAAGCTAGTTATAACATGGGGAGGAAATTGTTGTGGATGATGAACTCTATTTTGTGAAACAGACAGACCCTGAGGTGGCCGAAGCCATTGCCAAGGAGAAACACAGGCAGCAGCACAATATTGAGCTGATAGCCTCCGAAAACTTTGTGAGCAGGGCGGTTATGGCTGCACAGGGAGCGGTCCTGACCAATAAATATGCTGAAGGGTATCCCGGTAAACGTTACTATGGCGGCTGTGAGTATGTTGACATTGTGGAAAGGCTGGCCATAGAAAGGGCTAAAGAGCTTTTTGGGGCAGAACATGCCAATGTTCAGTCACATTCGGGCGCCCAGGCAAATATGGCCGTTTATTTCGCTATGCTTAAGCCGGGAGACACAGTTCTCGGGATGAACCTAAGTCATGGCGGACACCTGACTCACGGCAGTCCGGTGAACATGTCCGGGAAATACTATAATTTCGTCCCCTATGGGGTTGAAAAGGAGACCGGAAGAATCAATTATGAAAAAATATTTGCTCTGGCCTTTGAACATAAGCCCAAAATGATTGTGGCCGGGGCCAGCGCCTATCCCAGAATCATTGATTTTGTGCAGTTAAAGGAAGCAGCTGAAGAGGTAGGGGCGATGTTGATGGTTGATATGGCTCACATTGCCGGGCTGGTGGCTGCAGACCTGCACCCATCTCCGGTTCCCCATGCTGATTTTGTGACCACAACAACACACAAAACACTGCGCGGTCCCAGAGGCGGCATGATTCTGTGCCGGGAGAAATACGGCGCAGCTATCGACAAATCAGTGTTCCCCGGAATTCAGGGCGGGCCCCTGATGCATGTGATTGCTGCCAAAGCAGTTGCCCTCAAAGAGGCCCTGACGCCGGAATTCAAGAAGTACCAGGAGCAGGTTGTTAAAAATGCCAAGACTCTGGCCGGTTTTCTGGAGCAGCGCGGATTTGAAATTGTGTCGGGTGGAACCGATAACCACCTGATGCTTGTTGACCTTAGAAATAAGGATATCACCGGGAAGGAAGCAGAAGCAGTCCTGGATAAGGTTGGGGTAACAGTTAACAAGAACGCTATTCCATTTGACCCCCAGAGCCCGTTGGTGACCAGCGGGATCAGGATTGGCACCCCAGCCGCTACCAGCAGAGGTATGGAGGAAAAAGCCATGGAAACTGTTGCTGAAATTATTGATATGGCGATTACCGGACGGGAAGATGATGCTAAACTTACCAAGGCCCGCAATATGGTGCATGACCTGTGCAATCAACACCCTTTGTATAACTAGCGAGGTGAACTTGTGAAAACAAATATGCTGGTGAATTCAGTTAACCCCCTAAAGGTGCTCACGGTATTTGGGACGCGCCCTGAAGCTATTAAAATGGCGCCTTTGGTAAAAGAAATGGAAAAGGACCCTGATATTAGCTGCAGTGTCGCGGTTACGGCACAACACCGGGAAATGCTGGACCAAGTTTTAGAATTATTCCACATTAAACCTGCATATGATTTAAATATAATGCTTCCGAATCAGACTCTTTATGAGATAACCACAAGAGCGCTGACGGGCCTGAATGAGATTTTGGAACATGAAAAACCGGATATTGTTCTGGTACATGGAGATACTACTACTACGTTTGCTGCCAGTCTTGCTGCCTTTTACCGGCAGATCAAGGTTGGACATGTTGAAGCAGGACTGCGTACCGGGAACAGGTACTCTCCATACCCGGAAGAAATGAACCGGAAGCTTACGGGTTCCATTGCCCAATACCACTTTGCGCCTACCGGTACGGCAAAGGCAAATCTGCTCAGGGAGGGTGTTAGCGCAGAGGATATCCTGATAACCGGTAATACTGTTATCGATGCCCTGTTGGCAACGGTAAAGGATGAGTTTGTCTTTGGAGACAGCGCCCTGGACAGTATTGATTATACCGGGCGCAAGGTATTTGTGGTGACAACCCACCGCCGGGAAAACCTGGGTGATCCTCTGAGAAACGTTTACCGGGCATTACGGGATGTGGTGGAAAACTACCCTGACGTAGAAATCGTTTTCCCGGTTCATAAAAACCCCAGGGTTAGGGAAATGGTCAATGAGGTACTCGGGGGGGTCCGGAGGGTCCATTTGGTTGACCCGCTGGATTATGCTCCCTTTGTTAATCTGATGAACAAGTCATATTTGGTGCTGACTGATTCCGGGGGACTGCAGGAGGAAGCCCCTTCTCTGGGCAAACCGGTGCTGGTGCTTAGAGATACCACCGAAAGGCCGGAAGCGGTTGACGTTGGAACGGTCAGGATGGTGGGTACAGATGCGGCGGCAATCTACAGCCAGTGTAAATTGCTGCTGGAAAACCGTGCAGAGTATGCCAGGATGGCAGGTGCGGTAAACCCCTACGGAGACGGTCAGGCGTGTGGGAGGATTGTCTCAGGGCTAAAATACTTTTTTGGCCTGAACCACGTCAAACCGGATGAATTTACAGTATAAAAACCTTGTGAAAAAAAATATTAAAAATTACCGTCAAAAAAAAGGAATTTGTAAAGAAAGAGAGAATATAGAGTACGTTATAAATTCTGCAGCGGTTATCCAGACATACAATGTAGACCTTCTGCCGAGGTAAAAGGTATTATGTTTATGTCTTTTTATAAGCGCATCAAAATCAAAAAATTTTGAGAATTAAGAAATATTCTCTTGTCTGACTTAATATAATTAACAACGTTAGTGCCGGCACCGGTATTACGGAAAACAGCTCTTTCCCATAAGCCCCCCCAAAAGAGGGTGTGAAAATGAAAGAAGATGAGAAAAACCAGAGCTATAAGGCTGTTGGCATTATTATGTCTGCTGGCATGACTATGGCTGTATCTGTTACAATCGGCTATTTTGCCGGGAGCTGGCTGGATAAGTATTTTGGGACAAAACCCTGGTTGACACTGATTATGTTTATACTGGGGACAGCGGCAGGCCTTAAGTCTTTGTACGACTTGGCCTTTCCCAAAAAGGGGAGGGACTAGAGCATGGCAGTCGATACTCCACGGGTTCAGCGAGGCATAGCAAAATGGTCTTTGCTGGCAACCATACTGATAGGCGGAATTTCATATTTCTTCGGACTAAAACAGTTAGCCTTCGGTTTGGTGTTTGGAGTCGGGCTGTGTATAATTAACTACAGGGTTGTTAGCGTCATACTTGATGTTGCCTTTAAGCTGGCCTCACCCGATTTGGCCAGGGTTATAAGCTTTGCCAGCTATCATGTAAGGTTTTGGCTGATTGTAATTATACTATACATAGTTATACCGAGGACCCATTACCTCTTTGCATTGGGAACCTTTATGGGTCTCCTGCTGCCCAAGATGATAATGGGAGTTTATGTGGTGCGTTATACTGAAGAAGAGTGGTGGAATAATGAGGCTGAGGCTCCGCAGGCTGATTCCGCGGAGGTAGAAGTGGAGAAACCCAAAGACCTGCCGGAGGGAATCCGTTTCCCAGGTCTTGACTTTGACGAGAGATATCAGGCTGATCCCAGGTTCAATGATCCGGACAGTAGTTAGAACCTTTAGGGGGACAGCAGTCAGAACCTTTAAGGGGATTATTGAGGGGACATTTTATAAGATATATATTACATGATATATATGATTTTAAGAGGTTTTAGCAAAGGAGGTGGGAACATTGTCAGCAGCAGCAGAGGGAGGCGGCGCAGCACATCACGGGCCTGTAGACCCATTATTTAACGTTGCTATACCAGGGACGGATTTTCATCTGCCAATATATAATTTTGTAATAACCTCCTGGGTTATTATGTTCATATTAGTATTTACTGCCTGGTTAGCCACAAAAAATATGCATCGAATGCCAAAGGGCATTCAGAACGTGTGGGAATATGCTGTAGATGGATTATACAGTTTCTTTGGCGGCATTATGGGGGAAGAAAGAGCCAGGAAGTATGGAGCGTTTTTGAGTACTTGTTTCCTTTATATACTGTTAAGCAACTACTCAGGGGTAATCCCCGGTGCAGCTATGATTAAAGGTTTTGTGCCGCCGACAAACAATGTTAGTATTACCGCAGGTTTAGCAGTTTTGGTATTTCTTTCTGTATTTTATTTTGGCATCCAGGCAAAGGGAATCGGCTTTTTCAAGCACTTCTTCCAACCGATGGCGTTCCTGTTCATTTTGAACGTAATCGAGGAATTGGTTAGACCGATATCACTCTCCCTTCGTCTATACGGGAACGTATATGGTGAAGAAACAATAATCGCCCAATTGGGTGCAATGGTACCGTTTCTTGTGCCTTTGCCCATGATGGTTTTGGGTCTTCTGACGGGGGCCATTCAGGCTCTCGTGTTTACACTATTAGCTTCAACTTATATAGCTGGAGCTACTGAAGAACATCATTAAAATTATATTTGCTAGTCTTGAGAAGGGGGGGAAAAAAATGGAACTGGTTAGCGGTTTAATCGCACTGGGTGCTGCTTTTGCAGTAGGTATTGCTGCTGTTGGTGCTGGTGTTGGTCAGGGTATTGCTTCCGGTAAAGCGTTCGAAAGTATAGCCCGTCAACCAGAGGTTAGTGGTACCATCAGAACACTTCTTTTCATTGCCTTAGCATTTATGGAAACCTTAACTATCTACGGTTTGTTGATCGCATTTATTTTGGTTGGTAAGATTGGTTAAGTGTTATTCGATCAGTTGTGTATATCAACTAAGGCGATAGAGATCAGGGAAGGTAGAACCTTGGTCTCTTTTCGCCTAAAACAGGGTTTTGAATGATTGCAGAGAGGGGGTTTTCGGATAGATGGGAGCAATTCTTGAGAGCTTGGGCTTTGAATTTCCCAAGTTCCTGTGGCAGGTAGTCAACTTCCTTATTCTATTGTTCCTTTTGAAGAAATTTGCGTATAAACCGATTCTCGATATGCTCGATGAACGCAAAAAGTCCATTGAGGATGCCATAAATAATGCTGAAACTGCCAAAAATGAAGCTGAAAAAATGCGCAAGGAATATGAGACCCGTCTGGCTGAAGCCAAGCAGGATGCCCAGGAGATAATGGCTAAAGCCACTAAGCTGGGTGAAGAAATGAAACGTGAGATTGTAGATAATGCGCAAAGCGAGGCAACAAAAGCAATTCAAAAGGCCCAGGAGGAAATTAACAGGGAAAAAGACCAGGCTATTGCTGCTCTGCGAGACGAGGTTGCTGTTCTGGCAGTAATGGCTGCCGGGCAAGTCCTTGGCAAGGCTATCAGTGTTGAAGATCATGAAAAACTGGTCAAAGAATTTGTCTCAGAGGTAGGGGATCTTAAATGCTAGAGAATGCCGTTGCCCGCAGGTATTCAAATGCTTTTTTTGCTATTGCGCAGGAAAAAGGCTTGACGGACCAGCTTGAAACAGAACTGAAGGATGTTGTTGATACCATTTACGGTAACGAGGATCTGAGAAAAGTTATGGAACACCAACTGGTGTCTCCGGAGGAAAAAAAGGCCATTATGGAAAAGGTCTTTGTCGAGGAGATTTCAGAAATAACCATTAACTTTTTGAAGGTGGTTATTGAGAAATATCGTGCTTCTTATATCCCTGCTATTTACGAGGAATTTGTTTCGTATGCCAATGAAGCACGCAATATGGCTGATGCCCAGCTTAAGTCTGCCGCAGAACTGACCGAAGCCGATATGGCTCTGATCAAGGCCAAATTGTCCGAAGCAACGGGAAAAACAGTAAGGCTCTCTTCAGAGGTAGACACCAGCCTGATAGGTGGGGTTGTGGTGCGCATCGGGGACAAGGTTATTGACAGCAGTCTGGTGGGCAGATTGGAGAAACTTAAGGAGAATCTTCTGCAAATTGAAGTCAAGGAGATAGGGGTGAGGAACTAAATGAAATTACGGCCGGAAGAAATAAGTTCGATAATTAAGCAACAGATTGAGCAATATCGAACCGAAATAGAAGTTACTGATGTCGGTACAGTTATCCAAGTAGGGGACGGTATCGCTCGGATCTACGGCCTGGAAGAGGCAATGTCCGGTGAATTGCTCGAATTCCCCGGTGGCATTTACGGTATGGCCCTCAACCTCGAAGAAGATAACATCGGATGTGTTATCATGGGGCCCTTCGCCAATATCCGGGAAGGTGACACAGTCAAGAGGACAGGCAGAATCGTTGAGGTTCCTGTTGGAGATGCCATGCTGGGCCGGGTTGTTAACGCACTGGGCCAGCCTATTGACGGAAAGGGACCGATTAATACCGATAAGTTCCGTCCTGTTGAAAAGAGGGCTGAAGGTGTAATTGAACGGAAGTCAGTTAACCAGCCAATGCAGACCGGTTTGAAGGCTATTGACTCCATGGTTCCCATCGGCCGGGGACAGCGGGAGTTAATTATCGGTGACCGCCAGACCGGAAAAACTGCTATTGCTGTTGATACCATTATTAACCAAAAAAACACAGATGTCATTTGTATATATGTAGCTATCGGCCAAAAGGCTTCAACTGTTGCCGGTGTGGTTAAGACTCTGGAAGAGCACGGCGCTATGGATTATACTATTGTAGTTGCAGCGACTGCTTCTGAGCCGGCTCCGATGCTGTTTATCGCTCCTTATGGGGGCTGTGCCATGGCTGAAGAATTTATGTATCAGGGCAAACATGTGCTGATAATTTATGATGACCTGACCAAACAGGCTGCAGCTTACAGGGAACTCTCCCTCCTGCTCCGCAGGCCGCCAGGCCGTGAGGCTTATCCCGGAGACGTTTTCTATCTGCATTCCCGCCTTCTTGAGCGGGCATCCAAGCTGAATGACGATCTGGGCGGTGGCTCAATTACCGCACTGCCCGTTATTGAGACCCAGGCAGGAGACGTTTCTGCCTATATTCCGACAAACGTTATTTCTATCACCGAT
This sequence comes from Phosphitispora fastidiosa, assembly GCF_019008365.1. Lineage (NCBI taxonomy): Bacteria > Bacillati > Bacillota > Clostridia > Eubacteriales > Peptococcaceae > Phosphitispora > Phosphitispora fastidiosa. The sequence continues at coordinate 107,784 of NZ_JAHHUL010000011.1, forward strand.
GGACAGATATTCCTGGAGTCAGACCTGTTCTACTCCGGTTTCAGGCCTGCTATCTCAGTTGGTCTGTCAGTATCCCGGGTTGGTGGTTCGGCTCAGGTTAAGGCTATCAGGCAGGTTGCCGGGCGGCTTCGTCTGGACCTGGCCCAGTACCGGGAACTGCAGGCATTTGCCCAATTCGGTTCTGACCTCGACAAAGCCACCCAGGCCCGATTGGCCCGTGGTGAGAGAATGATGGAAATTCTGAAACAGGGCCAGTATAGGCCAATGGCTGTTCAGGAACAGGTTATGGTTTTGTTTACCGCCGTTAACGGATATCTTGACGACCTGCCGGTTGACAGGCTGGCTAAATTCGAAGAAGATTTCCTTAAGTTTATGCGTTCCAGTAAGCCGGAGATTGGCAAGGAAATCGTAGAAAAAGGCGTTATGAGTGATGATCTTATTGAAAAACTGAAGGGCGCCATTTTAGAATTTAAAAAGATGTTCGCTTAACTGACTGGTCTGTTATTCCAGATACAGAAATAAAGGTGGTGAGAAATCGAAATGGCAAGTGCACGCGACCTGAGACGCAGGATTAAGAGTATCAAAAGTACTCAGCAGATTACCAAAGCCATGAAAATGGTGGCTGCGGCAAATTTACGCAAGTCACAGGAGCGAGTTATAGCAGCACGCCCCTTTGCCGGGAAGATAAAAGATGTTTTATCCCGCCTGACCTCTGCTAATTCGGGTGTCAGCCACCCACTGCTGGAGGTACGTGAGCCTAACAACGTCTGTTATGTGCTGATAACGGGTGACCGGGGTTTATGTGGCGGCTATAATTCCAACATTATCCGGAGGAATGCCATGCTGCTGTATGATAAACCCGGAGCCATGGTTGCTATCGGTCGTAAAGGGCGTGACTTCTTTCGCCGCAGGGGTTATGATATAAAATCCGAGTTTGTGGGCCTTGGTGATGAGATGCCATTCGGTATTGCCAAGGAGATAGGGCAAACTCTGGTAAATTATTATGTAAAAGGCGTATTTGATGAGGTTTACCTTGTGTATACCGAATTCAAGTCTGCGATGACACAGATACCGACAACCATGAAGCTGCTGCCTGTTGAACCGCCGGCCCAAAAAGAGGGAGATAAGGGTACAAGAACAATTGACTATATTTATGAACCGGAGCCCGAAGAGCTCCTGGCCGAACTGCTGCCTAAGTATATTGAAACAACTGTATACAGAGCGCTTTTGGAGTCCAAGGCCAGTGAATATGGGGCTAGGATGACTGCAATGAGTTCGGCAACAGAGAATGCTACAGAAATGATTGACAAACTCACCCTTTCCCTGAACAGAGCGCGGCAGGCGGCAATTACCAAGGAGATTTCGGAAATTGTTGGTGGTGCAAACGCGTTAGATTAATGCGATAGGAGGGAAAACGCTTAAATGAACGTAGGTAAAGTCGTTTCGGTAGTTGGACCGGCCATCGATATTGAGTTTGAGCCGGGACAATTGCCCGAAATATACAATGCTATCAAAATAAAGAGTGAAGATCAGGATACTGTAAAATCAAGTGTTGAACTCAATGTAACCCTGGAAGTGGCCCAGCACCTCGGCAATAACCTTGTCCGCGCAGTAGCCATGAGTTCAACAGACGGTATGGTCAGGGGTATGAAGGCTATAGATACCGGAGCGCCTATTTCGATTCCGGTTGGCCGCCAGACTCTGGGCAGGCTTCTGAACGTTATCGGCGAAACTATTGACCACAAGGGTCCGGTAGAAACAGATACCTTTTATCCGATTCACCGTCCTGCCCCCGCTTTTGAGGATCAGGAAACCGCTACTGAGGTACTTGAAACCGGAATCAAGGTTGTTGACCTGCTGGCCCCATATGCCAAGGGTGGTAAAATCGGTCTCTTCGGTGGTGCCGGTGTTGGGAAAACAGTTCTTATCATGGAGCTTATCAGGAACATCGCTTATGAGCACGGTGGGTTTTCAGTGTTTGCCGGTGTTGGTGAGCGGACCCGTGAAGGTAATGACCTCTATCATGAGATGATTGACTCAGGGGTTATTGATAAAACAGCCATGGTATTCGGTCAAATGAACGAGCCGCCGGGAGCCCGTCTCCGGGTGGGGCTGTCAGGACTTACCGTTGCTGAGTACTTCCGTGATGAGGAAGGTCAGGACGTGCTTCTCTTTGTTGATAATATATTCCGTTTCACTCAGGCCGGTTCTGAGGTTTCCGCGCTGCTTGGCCGGATGCCTTCAGCGGTTGGTTACCAGCCGACCCTGGCAACTGAGATGGGTCAGCTTCAGGAGCGGATTACTTCTACCAAGAAGGGTTCCATTACATCAGTTCAGGCTATTTACGTGCCTGCTGACGACCTGACAGACCCGGCGCCGGCAACGGCGTTTGCCCACCTTGATGCAACAACGGTGCTTTCCCGTCAGATAGTTGAGTTGGGAATTTACCCTGCTGTTGACCCGCTTGACTCCTCATCCCGGGTTCTTGACCCAAGGGTTGTCGGTGAAGAGCACTATAAGGTGGCCCGGGAAGTACAGGGTGTTCTCCAGAGGTATAAAGAACTCCAGGACATTATCGCAATTCTCGGTATGGATGAATTGTCAGATGATGACAAACTAATTGTTGCCAGAGCACGGAAAATCCAGAGGTTCCTCTCACAGCCGTTCTTTGTGGCTGAGGCATTTACCGGAACCCCCGGAAAATATGTATCCCTTAAGGAAAGCATCCGCGGCTTCAAAGAGATTGTTGATGGAAAACATGATGAAATCCCCGAGCAGGCCTTCTACATGCAGGGTACAATCGATGAGGTTGTAGCCAGGGCCAAAGAGCTGGAGGGAAGTGAGTAATTATGGCTGACAGGAACGTCGTTGTTGATATAGTGACACCTGAACGCATTGTGTACAGCGAACCGGCAGATTTTCTGGTTATTCCCGGAATTGAGGGCTACCTTGGTATTCTGCCCATGCACGCTCCGATTGTGTCCGGTTTAAATATCGGTGTGTTAAAGGTAATTAAAGAGGGTAAAGAAACCAAGGTTGCTATCAGCGGCGGGTTCATGGAAGTTAATGATAACAGAGCTGTTATCCTTGCCGACACAGCAGAACGTGCTGATGAAATTGATGTAAACAGGGCCAAGGCAGCGCGGGAACGCGCTGAGCAACGACTGGCAAACAAATCTTATGACATTGATATTGCCAGGGCTGAAATGGCCTTGAGAAGGTCTGTTGCGAGGCTGAAGGCTTCGGGAAAAGAATAGGCTGTGAAAGAATCCCCCGGGTCTGGTGACAGATCCGGGAATTTTTTTATGCCTCAATAAGGTGTGTGGTTGTTCCACGCTCAGGCAGGAACTCCTCCGGGAGCGGCTGCCGCAGCGCGGCAGGCCGACCGGAGGACGTCCCGACGCCTTCGCTTAGGAACAACCACACACCTTAACTAGGGTAAAAAAAATCCCGGATATGCCGAAGTTCGGGGGATTCTTTCACGGGCTGACCAGGAATGAGGGGAGTGGCTGCCGCAGCGCGGCAGGCCGACCGGAGGACGTCCCGACGCCTTCGCTTAGGAACAACCCACCCTCCCAGCGGAATAGCGCAATGGAACCATTTGCCCTCCTTTTGGGCAAAAAACCGGATGAGCTAAATAAAGCAGGAGGATGTATAAATTCATACCAGTTTGCATAACCTATCAAAAAATCTGGGGAGGAGAGGATAGCTATGCGGGATACAATCACTTTGGGGGTTATCGGCGGTTTGTTGGGTACAGTAGGGATGCATATTACGAATATGGCGCTGCAGTTTTTCGGAATAGTGAAAATTACATCCCTGCAGGTTACTGCAGCTCTGTTTTTAAATTGGTCACAGGTTAATACAATGTATGGAAGCATAATTGGCTGGGTCAATCATCTTTTTATTGGCGCGGTAGTTGGAATTATAATTTCCCTGGTGTTTAAATATTTTGGAAAGGATTATTATTTGCTTAAAGGGTTAGGTGTCACGGGGTTAGGATATTTAGTTGGCATGGGATTTGTAATTCCGTTAATTCGTGCAGTGCCTCAAATGAGAACTGATCCGCTGACGTTGATTGGGCATATGATTTCTTATACGGTATTTGGATTAATTGCATCCTATACAATAGCCAATTATTCCAGGCATAGGATCAATTCGTAGTACATAGAGGCAATTATAGCATAATACCGGTCTAAGACGGTAATGTCGGGGTAATACTTTAAGTATAGCCCCTTTTTAGTTGGGCACAAAAAAATTGGCTGGTGGTAAAAAAATGTTTACAAGTATGGGTACAAAAAAAAGAGCGCTTTACGTATTATTAATAGGAATAATTATTACGTTAATTGGTTTATGGTATGTAGTTTGGAGGCCATTTTCTGTTAATAACGAGCCTGAAGGGGCAACTGTTGTACAGGTCTTCAGGGCATCAGGAGCCCGGTTTGCACAGCTTGACGTCAATGGATGGGAGAAGTGTGAGATTAAACCTCTTCAGGCAGATGCAGAACTGTATCTAAGCAGGCGGCTGCAAAGGTTGTTTTCTCAGGAAGAGAACCTGCCGGAAATAAAGACAGTCGGCCATAACGGAGGTTTTATAACCCAGGCTCTGGGCAAAACAGAGCAGGGGATTACCGTGCTGGCTACGATAAACGCAGCCGGTCAGCCGGAAAAGCAGCCGAGAGAGCAAGCTTTGTTTACCGTGGCCTTAAGTACCACTAACCCACATTGTTCTTATGACTTACTCTACACTATCCTTGACAATATTATGGAAGGTAACAGCTATCACCGGAGCACCGTCATCAGAGGGGAGATTTCGGGTAAAGTAAGTAATGACCAGAGGAGGAAAGTTATTCGGGACATGATTAATGAGGCTCAGGCCCATACAGTTAATGTCATGGAAAACGGCTCAATGGTAAGTGTTTCCGCACATACTTCAAAGCTGCCGGAACGGTTGACAACAGGCGGGGAGTCAGTTAATATTAATATGGCAGCCAGATATAATTCTGTCGAAAAAAAGACAATTTGGTACGTTGGATCCCCGATAATAACCAGTGAATATTAAGTGAAATCCTACAAAGATTATAATTTATTAACAGGGGGAAGAAAGTTTGGAAAAACTTGTTGTTAGGGGAGGAAAACCTTTATCCGGAAAAGTACGTGTAAGCGGAGCTAAAAATGCGGTTCTGCCTATTATCGCATCAGCGCTTCTTGCTGAAAAGGGAATCTGCCATATCAGCGGTGTCCCTTGCCTGGCTGATGTAGAGACTCTCATTGACTTGCTGAGATTCATGGGCGCCGAAGCAGCCCTGGAAGAGGAAAACCTGACAGTGAATGCTAAAACACTGACTAACACGGAGGCCCCTTATGATTATGTCAGCCAAATGAGGGCCTCTTTTCTTGTTATGGGACCTTTACTCGCCAGGTACGGCCATGCTAAGACCTTTCTCCCCGGAGGCTGTAAAATAGGGACAAGGCCAATTGACCTTCATTTGAAAGGGTTTGTAGGCCTGGGCGCTGAGATTTACAGAGAAAACGGGTTTGTGGTGGCCAAGGTTAAAGACAGGTTAAAGGGAGGCAAGATTTACCTTGATTTTCCCAGCGTAGGCGCCACGGAAAATATTATGATGGCTGCTGCTCTTGCTGATGGAATAACTCAGATTCAAAATGCCGCTGAAGAGCCTGAAATTGTTGATCTGGCAAACTTTCTGAATGCGATGGGAGCCAGAGTTACCGGGGCGGGTACGAATGTTGTTGTCATAGAGGGACAGACATCTCTTAAAGGGGCTGCGCACCAGGTTATCCCTGACAGGGTTGAAGCCGGGACTTATATGGTGGCTGCAGCCTTGACAGGTGGCGAAATATATATAGAGAATGTCATTACAGAACACCTCAAGCCTGTGATTGCCAAGCTTGAAGAGACTGGGGCAAAAGTTCAGAACGGCGGTTCCGGGGTCAAGGTTTCCGGTGCGGAAAACATAGCCCCGGTTAATATTCAAACACTGCCTTATCCGGGTTTCCCTACAGATATGCAGCCTCAAATTACAGCGCTGTTGACCAGAGCAAAGGGAACCAGTATGATAACTGAAACGGTTTTTGAGAACCGTTTTATGCATATAGAGGAACTTAGCCGGATGGGGGCAGATATCAGGGTGGATGGTCGTGTTGCCGTTGTTAAGGGTGTATCGGAGTTGAATGGTGCCAGGGTTCATGCAACTGACCTTAGGGGAGGTGCAGCCCTGATACTTGCCGGATTGGCGGCGAAGGGGGAAACAGAAATAAATTTCATTCACCATATTGACAGGGGTTATGAAAAGCTTGAGGACAAGTTTTGCCGGCTTGGCGCTGATATCAGAAGGGTGAGTGAAGGGTAAATACTGTTTGACATATACAATTAATAAAGCTCTTTTTTTGACGGGATTAGAGTATTCCCCGGGCGGATATAGAAGCGTCCTTGGGAATACCCTCATCCCGTCTTTTAAATAAAGTCAAGAAGTCCTCTTCTTCTTTAAATGGAGCATGGGTTGACCAAACACATGTTCGATGATATAATAAAGTAAAGGATTGTCAAAGTTGGGCACACTATGCAACTGGCTTAGTTTTTCAAGTGCTGCAGGATGTTTTCCGGAGACTGGATGACGCACACCAAAAATTCTTCAATAAGAGGGCCGGTTATCCACGAATAGCAAGGTTCCGTGTGCCGACGGAGATACGAATATTTATTGCCATTTAGCAGGTTTTTTGAATCTATAAGTAGAATAACATTCTTTACTTGGTATCACAATAAATCCAGCCAAGGAGTGAGCCCTTTGGAGATTGTTCTGAAAGAAATTCTCAATGAATTAAAGACAGTGAAATCACATATTAACAATTTGGAAGTTGATGTTAGAGAAATTAAAGAAAAACACGGGCAAAAATTAAATGTGTTAGAAGCAGATGTCCGGGGAATTAGGGAAGAACATGGTCAAAACTTAAATATGCTAGAGGCAGATGTGCGAGGCATCAAGGAAGAACATGGGCAAAACTTAAATATGCTAGAGGCAGATGTGCGAGTAATCAAGGGAAAACACGGGCAAAAATTACAGATATTAGAAACGGGTGTTGGGGGAATCAAAGAAGAACACGGTCAAATGCTTCGAGCTATTCTTGAAAACAAAGAAATACAAAAAGCAGAGATGGACAACCTTAAAATGGATGTTACCAAAGTTACAGGTGTCCTCAAGGGATTTGACGACAGCCTGGACTTACTTAAAAAAGCTGAATAAGACTGACCTAACCGATCCTCCCTTCTTTTCCGGAAGGGAGGTTGTTTTTTTACAAAAACGGTATCATTTCTAGTTATCTACTGGTGAAAAAAGTAAAAAAATGGTCTAGATTTGCTGTTTTTAAATATTAATAGTTGTAAAGGCCAATGGTTTTTGCCCGAAAATCGGAGGGGTTTGATGAAAAAACTGCTTATTCTGCTCATGGCTGCAGTTGTATTGCTTATAATGGGCGTGCCCGTCTGGGTAGTCGTCAGGTCTGTGGATAATGAAGAATTGGCCGGTGATGGCAGCAGCCAGCCGGAAGTCAGGGTTCTCAATGCGAAAACAGGAAAGTTAATGAAACTGCCAGTGGAAGAGTATCTTATCGGAGTGGTGGCCGCTGAGATGCCGGCAGATTTTGAGTCGGCAGCCCTGAAGGCACAGGCAATAGCTGCCAGGACCTATGCTGTCAGGAGGATGTACAGGTTTGGCGCTAAGCCCGGTGACCGGCACACTGATGCGGAGCTATGCACTGACCCGACACACTGCCAGGCATGGGAAAGCAGCGCCGAGCTGAAAGGCAAGTGGGGGAAACTTAAGTACTACGTTTACATAAACAAGATAAAGGAGGCAGTAAGAGACACCAGGGGAGTAGTAATTACTTATAATAATGAGCTGATAGATCCGGTATACCATGGTTCCTGTGGCGGAAAAGGCACCGAAAATTCGGAGGATGTTTGGACTAATATGGTCCCATATTTGAGAAGTGTTAACTGTGACACTGAATATAAGCAGTCAGAGTTTGTATATCAAAAGGAAATGTCCATGGAGAATCTGGCTGCGGAACTGGGGGAACTGTTAGCCAAGCCAGTTACTGCAGCCGCACAGCAAAGCCCGCCGATAGAAAGTGTCAGTGTCAGTTCCAGGGGCAGGCTGCAGGAAGTACGCGTATTGGGCCAGAAAATTACCGGAACCGAGTTGAGAATGATCCTAGGTCTGTCTTCAACATTACTAAAGTGGAACCTTGACGGTGACAATATTATGTTTACTTCTGCCGGGAAAGGGCATGCAGTCGGGATGTGTCAATATGGGGCCAACGGGATGGCCCTGCAGGGGAACAGCCACGAAGAAATCATCGGCCACTATTATACAGGTGTCAAACTGAAAAAAATAGCGTACTGACAGGTTCTCCGGACCTGTTTTTTTTCGCATTTATTCACCTTGCCCGCATATATATTTATTAGTAACCATGGGGGAGGTAAATACATGCAAGAATATATCAGGAAGCGCGTGTTAGACATCAGTTCCTATATACTTGAATCCAAGGCCACTGTACGGCAGGCAGCGGCGGTATTCGGAGTAAGCAAAAGCACCGTCCACAAGGACATGACGGAAAGGCTGCCAGGGATAAATAAAAAGCTGGCGCTCAAGATCAAGGATATCCTGGAATTCAATAAAGCGGAACGCCACCTCCGGGGTGGAGAAGCCACCCGAAAAAAATATCAGGATATGATGGATTAATACAAAAAAAAGAGGAATTTCCCCTAAGGTGTAGAATTAATTAAGTTAGCAAAATCTGGGCACTTTGTGTGCTAAATTCCTATACATGTATTTCTATTCATACACTGAAAGGGGAAAACTTAATGTTCTGGTTTGGCAATGACATCGGTGTTGACCTGGGAACAGCCAGTGTGTTAGTGTTTGTTAAGGGTAAGGGCATTGTATTAAAAGAGCCGTCTGTGGTGGCTATGGATAAGGATTCAGGACAAATTATCGCTTTGGGGGAGGAAGCCAGGAGGATGCTGGGACGTACCCCGGGCAATATTGTGGCAACCCGCCCCCTTCGCGAAGGTGTGATCGCAGATTATGACGTAACCGAGAAAATGCTGCGTTATTTTATAACCAAGGCTTGTGGACGGAGCTTTTTTTTCCGGCCCAGGATAATGGTCTGTATTCCTTCAGGGGTGACCGGTGTTGAGGAACGTGCTGTCAGGCAGGCGGCTTTACAGGCCGGGGCCAGACAGGCTCACCTGATAGAAGAACCTTTGGCTGCTGCCCTTGGTGCGGGATTGGAGATTTCCGAACCAAGCGGTTGCATGGTAGTCGATATTGGCGGCGGCACCACCGATGTAGCAGTGCTTTCCCTGGGAGGCATTGTTACCAGCGCTTCGCTGAGGGTCGGGGGGGACAAGTTCGATGAATCAATTGTCAGGTTTATCCGCCGGGAATTTAACCTGATGATTGGGGAGCGGACAGCCGAAGAACTCAAAATAAATATTGGGACAGCCTATCCTCAGGGAAGGACTGAGAACAATGAAATGGATATCAGGGGTCGCGATCTGGTTAGCGGGCTGCCTAAAACTGTTAATGTTTCCAGCCAACAGACCTTTGAAGCCATGCAGGAAACGGTGGAAGCTGTTGTCAGCGCAGTCAAGGAGGTACTGGAAAAAACTCCCCCTGAGCTTTCGGCAGACATAATTAATAAAGGCATAGTCATGACCGGCGGCGGTTCCCTGCTGAACGGCCTGGATACCCTGATTAGTAAAGAGACTTCCCTTCCGGTTTATGTAGCTGATGACCCGCTTTCATGTGTCGCCCTGGGTACCGGAAAAGCGCTTTCCATGATAGGTGTGCTGCCGGAAAACAAACTGGCAAGAAAAGTCATGTAAAAGGAGGTGAAACAGACGCTATGATCAGAGGGCTTTATACTTCAGCTTCCGGGATGTTAACCGAACTGACCAGAAATGATGTAACCTCAAACAACCTGGCAAATGTAAATACAACGGGGTACAAAAAGGATATGGCAGTAAACAGCGATTTTGCCCAGATGCTGCTGCGAAGGGTGGACGACCAGAAGCAGACTGATATTTCACAACGGCCGGTAATAGGAGCGCTGGGTACGGGAGCAATTGTTGACGAAATTGTTACCATACATGAACAGGGCCAACTTCGTGAAAGCTCCAATCCTCTTGACCTGGCAATATCAGGTGAAGGGTACTTTGTGGTTCAGAACGACAATGGGACCTATTACACCAGGAATGGAAGTTTCACGGTTGACAGTCAGGGTTATCTGGTAACATCCCAGGGAGATATGGTACTTGGACAGGCAGGCCCCATCATACTGGGTGATGCCGGTGAGGTGGCTGTGGACGGCTCGGGGAATATTTCGGTTAATGGTGAAAATATCGGGGCACTAAGACTGGTGACAGCTGCAAACCCGCAGGAGATGACAAAGGTCGGGGATTCGCTGTTTACCGGTGGACAGGCTGTTGATGGGATTAATGGACAGGTTAAACAGAAGTTTATCGAGTCATCCAATGTCAACGTAATTACAGAAATGGTCAATATGATTGCAACAATGCGTGCATATGAGGCTAACCAGAAAATAATTTCCGGACATGACAATAGCTTGAGCCAGGCAATGGATGTAGGCAGGTTAAGGTAATCGAAAGGGCCGGACCGCATAGCGGAGGCCTCTCAGCCGCCGAACGATTGAGGCGGTGTACTGTCAGTTAAGTTAACCTCGTCAGGACTTAAACCTGAAAGAGGTTTGCCAAAGGAGGGAGAGCCTTGTTACAGGCACTGTGGTCAGCAAGCTCAGGCATGCTTGCTCAGCAGATATCAATGGACAATGTTGCCAACAATGTTGCCAATGTGAATACAACCGGTTACAAGAAAAACCGTACCGAATTCCAGGACCTTCTGTACTCTCAGGTTAGGGAACCGGGAATAGAATTGCGCAACGGTCAGGTTATCGGAAACGGGCTGCAGGTGGGTAGTGGTGTCAGGCCTGCCGCGACCCTGATGATGTTTGATCAGGGTGTGCTGCAGCAAACGGACAGTCCCACCGATTTTTCCATTTCCGGAAACGGTTTTTTTGAAGTAATCATGCCAGATGGGTCCCGGGCTTATACCCGGGATGGAGAATTCAAGATTGACGGGGACGGATACCTGGTTACCTCTCAGGGGTATATAGTCAACATGGAAGCTGAAGACGGCGGACTGATGACCTTTACAGAGGGAACCGGTCAAGTCAATATTGGGTCAAATGGGGCTATCTATCAGGACAGGGAGCTTTTTCAGCTGGAGGCTTATACCTTTACCGGAGACGGGGCGCTGGAAAAACTGGAGTCAGGATTGATGCGGCCTACTGATGAATCAGGTGAGGCAATGCTTCTATCTGAAATAGAATTTGAAGATGAGGAAGAACTCATTGATGAGGAAGGCAACCCGATAGCCTCTGCAGAGAAAGAAGTTTATCAGACCTATTATCAGGTAATTCTTCCAGACGGGGAAACGGCTTATACTGCCCAGAACAGTTTCAAAATAGATGAAGAGGGCAGGCTGGTAACCATAGACGGGGGGTATCCCCTGGAGCCTGAGGTTTTTATTGATTTGGAAGCCGGGGAACTTCCGCTGCAGGCAGGGAATGTTGTTTCTGCCGATAGTGAGGGAATGGTCAGAATCCCCACTGAGATGGGGAGGTTGAGCATTGTGCAGTTTGCCAACCCGGCAGGACTTGAAAAGACAGGTTCCAATCTATATATTCAGACTGATAATTCAGGCGCTGCCCAGCAGGCAGCTGATTTCAAACTGAGTCAGGGCTCTTTGGAGTTGTCAAATGTGCAGGTTGCCGAAGAAATGGTTAATATGATGATGGCCCAGAGGGCATATGAAATGAGCTCCCGCTCAATAAAGACTGCTGATGAAATGCTGGGAATGGCCAATACGCTGTTCAGGAGATAAGCAGGCAAACTGAAAGCAGGTGGTTTTGATGAAGATTGACGGCCTTGGCGCAGCGCTGCCGCAAACAGTTCCGGTTGAGGGCGGCAGGCCTGTGGAAGAAGGTTTCAGGGATATTTTTGACAAGGCATTGGCATCCAAGGAAGATAAAGAATTGCAGGAAGCTGCCAAGCAAATGGAGGCCATGTTTATTTACCAGATGTATTCCCAGATGAGGAAGACGGTTGATAAAGGCGGCTTGCTTGAGCAGTCCATGGGAGAAGAGATATTCACCGGAATGCTTGATTATGAGATAAGTTCCAAGGCTGCCGAGAGAGGGAAGCTCGGCCTTGCTGAGATGATATATCAGCAGTTTGCGAGGAAGTAGAAAAAATCAGCAACAAAATAACAAATGGGCAGCAGCAAACCCTCACCGGGATAAGTTCCACAGGTGGGGGTTTTAGTTTTAGCAATTGACACCAGGGAATTATGGCATTACAATGTAATTACAATATTGATCTTATCAAGGGGGTCGCCATATGCAAAGTCATATTATCAGAATCGGCAATTCCAGGGGTGTACGCATTCCTGCACATATTCTCAGGCAGTGTCAAATCAAAGACCAGATAAGTATTGAGGTAGTGGATGATAAAATTGTTATATCTGCTGCTGAAAAGCCCCGCAAAGGGTGGGAGGAGCAATTCAGGCTGATGCATAAGAACGGTGATGACAAAATGCTTATTGATGATACTATCAAGGCAGGGGAGGAAGATGACTGGACATGGTAGTGCATCAGTATGAGATATTTTGGGTCAACTTGGACCCGACAATGGGGTCTGAAATAAAAAAAACCAGACCGTGCCTGATTATCTCGCCGGACGAGATGAACCGCCACCTGAATACTGTATTGGCAGCACCGATGACAACCAAAACGAAAAACTATCCAACCAGGATAAAAGTGAATTTTGCCGGGAAAACAGGCTGGATAGCGCTTGACCAAATAAGGTGTATTGATAAGATCCGCCTGGTAAACAAAGCAGAGGAACTGGATCAGGACACCATCACATTGGTTAAAAATAAAATAATGGAAATGCTTGTTGAGTGAACCTCCCCCACCTATACTTCGTGTAAAGGATGGGGGCTTCCGGCTAGCTCAGAATGCATGTCTCATCGGCATCTCAGTTTCAAGTCGCCTCACCTGATGGGTG
>NZ_JAHHUL010000012.1 GCF_019008365.1 Phosphitispora fastidiosa
GGGTTATCTTCCCGCTGGTTAGGTGATAGGGTTTCTCTCAACCCATCGGCTTGATGTGCATGCCGGACGAACAAAAGAGGCCCCCTTAGCGGGGCCCCGAGATATCGATACTTTTTCTTTATTTCTAGTCTTCCATTGTGGACAGGTCACCAACAGGCAGCCCCAGTTCCCATGCCTTCAGGACACGGCGCATGATCTTACCGGAACGTGTCTTGGGCAGCTTATCCTTAACCTCAAATTCCCTCGGAGCAGCATGAGCTGCAAGACCGAGCTTTACAAAGTCGCGCACCTCTTTGGCCAACTCATCAGTCCACTCATAGCCCTCACGAAGTGCAACAAATGCCTTGATGATTTCACCCCGAACAGAATCCGGCTTGCCAATTACACCGGCTTCAGCAATTGCCGGGTGCTCAATAAGCTTGGACTCTACCTCAAAGGGACCGACACGCTCACCGGCTGTATTGATAACATCATCAACACGACCTTGGAAGAAGAAATAGCCCTCTTCATCTATGTAAGCAGAGTCGCCTGATACATACCAGGGATCATTCTTAAAATACTCATTGAATTTATCAGGGTTCTTCCAGACAGCACGCATCTGGGCAGGCCAGCCTTTTTTGATTGCCAGGTTACCCATCTGCAGCGGCGGGAGGACATTGCCTTCGTCATCAACAATAGCCGCTTCTACACCCGGAACTGGCTTACCCATTGAACCCAGTTTAATCGGCATTGCCGGGTAATTACAAATCATTTGCATACCTGTTTCAGTCATAAACCAAGTATCATGAACCCGGATATTCAGGTTGGCCATAAACCAACGGATTACCTCAGGGTTCAGGGGTTCACCGACAGACATAATATGGCGCAGGTTGGAAAAATCATAGTTTTTCAGCTTTTCTTCTCCATCAGCCATCAGGAGTCGGAATGCAGTGGGGGCGCTGTACCATACAGTTACCTTGTACTTAGCCAAAGTGCTGTACCAGTCATCAGCGCTGAAGCGGCCGCCTCTGAGAATTGTGCTTACACCGTTTAACCAGGGGGCCAGCATGCCGTAAACCACACCGGTAACCCAGCCTGGGTCAGCGGTGCACCAGTACATGTCACCTTCCTGGAGGTCACCCACATACTTCCCTGTTGCGTAGTAACCCAGCATGTCATTATGCACGTGGATAATACCCTTAGGCTTCCCGGTTGAGCCAGAGGTATAAAGGAGGAATAAAGGAGTTTCCCGGTCAACCCACTCTATTTGGGCATCCTCAGATGCTGCAGCCATTTCGGCATTCCAGTCAATTTCACGCTCTCCCAGGTCGCCATCGGCGCCAACCACGAAAATATGCTTGAGGTTGGGCAGCTCCTCCTTGAGAATGCGGCCTTTTAACGCCGGTGTGGTGATAATGGCAGTAGCTTCGCTGTCAGCCAGGCGGTCCCTTAAAGCAGCTTCCATAAATGCTTCAAACAGCGGACCTGCAGTAGCGCCTACTTTAACAATACCAAGAAAACTGAAAAACAGTTCAGGACTTCTGGGCATAAAAATAAATACCCTGTCACCCTTCGCAACACCGTATTTCCTTAAGACATTGGCAAACTTATTGGAATTAGCCTTCATATTCGCAAATGTATAGGTTTCTTCCCGTTTGGCATCAAGATAATATAATGCAGGCATATCTGCCTTGCCTTTTTCGTCAACCATCCTGTCAACAGCCTCATAGGCAAGGTTTACTTTTCCAGTGGTATACCAGCTAAACTCCTTCTCCACATCTTCCCATTTAAAATCAGCTGCCATATTATAATCTTCCATATTATGTTTGCCGGGAGAAGGGGGTAACAAATTCATTTCAGACATTGCTCAGCCTCCTCATATCAAGTTCGATTACACGAGTTCGATTACACAATTTTGACTTTTCTGAATTTTTCTAATGCAACATTAGATAAGTACGTGATTCTTTTCGTGACCCAATAGGATTAGCCACCGGGTCTAAGCAGGTTGTTAATAAGAAAAAATCTCTTGGCGTTTTTTTCGCAGGTTAGTTTGTTACAAGTAAAAAGGGAATAAACTTAATGGAAAACACTGCATTAAAAGCTTGGGGGACCTTTTATAAGTGCATTCCGTTACGGTATTCTATTTTCTACTCACCACCTTTTTGTCTATATTTGTGTACATTCCCGACATAGGGCCTTGTATATATTTTAGTACACCTAAGTATATAAGTCATTGCATTTTCGGCGAACGGTCGTTATGGGCGGCGAATGGTATTATTTTAATCTTTAACGGTCGTTTATGGGAGTTTAGCGGTATTGCTATTCACATCCAGGCTTTTTTGTTCGGTTGTTAAACTGACATATTCGGATAGTGAATGGTGGTTAATCTCCTTAAGCGGGCGGGCCAACGTTTGTTTACATAACATTTCCATTCGTTTCGAATGCCACATAACTAGAAGTGCGCCTATTTCAGTTCCCCCATAAACAAAAATGCAGGGACAATTGTCCCTGCAAAAACACAACATATATGAGATACTTTGAGGGTTAATCTTCTTTTCCGGAGTATTGAGAGGCAATTTCCTGCATTGCACCCGGGTCGGCCAGGGTAGTCACGTCACCAATAGCACGACCTTCGGCAATATCTCTTAAAAGACGACGCATGATCTTACCTGAACGGGTCTTGGGCAGTCCACCTGTGAAAATGATATCATCAGGACGGGCAATCGGACCTATCTTCACACCAACATGCTTCCTCAATTTGTCGATAAGCTCGGAATTTGCTTCGAAACCGTCCTTGAGGATTACAAAAGCGCAAACAGCTTCACCTTTAACATCATGCTTCTTGCCAACAACAGCGGCTTCAGCAACCTCTTCACATTCAACCAGGGCGCTTTCAACTTCAGCAGTCCCCAACCTGTGTCCTGATACATTAAGCACGTCATCAACGCGACCGGTTACCCATATGTAACCCAGTTCATCTCTCTTGGCACCGTCACCGGCGAAATAGAAATCTCCGAAGCGCTTCCAGTAAGTTTCTACGTAACGGTCATCATCTCCGTATATTGTCCGCAGCATAGAGGGCCAAGGTGATTTCACGACAAGATAGCCTACATCTGCAGAGTTTTTGTTCTCGTCTACGATGTCAAGTTCAATTCCAGGGAAGGGAACTGTCGCCGTACCGGGTTTCAGCGCAGTGATGCCGGGCAGGGGAGTGCACATGAAAGCTCCGGTCTCAGTCTGCCACCAAGTATCCATGATAGGAGCCTGCCCGCCGCCGATATGTTCGCGATACCACATCCAGGCTTCCGGGTTAATTGGCTCCCCGACGGAACCCAGTATTTTAATTGCCGACAGGTCATGGCTCTTGGGAAATTCGGTACCCCACTTCATGAATGTCCGAATGGCTGTAGGAGCAGTATAAAACTTGGTTACCCCGTACCTTTCAGCCATATCCCACAGCCTATCCTTGGCAGGATAATCTATCGTACCGTCATACATAAAGGTTGTAGCTCCAAGTGCCAGGGGAGCATAGACAACATAACTGTGTCCGGTTATCCAGCCAATATCTGCAGTACACCAGTAAACATCATCTTCTTTGATATCAAAAACATATTTCAGGGTGGCTTGTGTCTGCACCAGATATCCACCGGTTGTATGTACAACACCCTTTGGCTTGCCGGTTGTACCTGAGGTATACAGGATAAAGAGCATGTCTTCGGCGTCCATCACTTCAGGCTCATAATAGCTGCCTGCTTTGGCCATCAGTTCGTGATACCAAACATCGCGTCCCTCTACAAAGTCGACATCATTTCCGGCATTCTTGACAACAACACATTTTTCAATGGAAGGCGCATCTTCCAAAGCTTTATCGGCATTATTCTTTAATGCGAATGGTTTACCACGGCGGAAGTTACCATCTGAGGTAATCAGGACTTTAGCCTGGCAGTCATTAATCCGGTCCCTGAGAGACTCTGGGCTGAAGCCTCCAAATACCAGAGAGTGGGGCGCCCCAATTCTGGTACAGGCCAGCATGGCAATTGCAGCTTCAGGGATCATTGGCATGTACAGCGCTACCCGGTCACCCTTCTTAACACCCAGGCTTGCCAGAGCATTGGCAAACTTGTTAACTTCACGGTAAAGCATTCCATAAGTAAGACAGACCTGCCTGCCGATTTCACTTTCATAGAGAATAGCTGCCTTATTGCGGCGGTCTGACTTGGCATGACGGTCTATACAGTTGTAAGACAGGTTCAGTTTTCCGTTCACAAACCACTTATAAAATGGCGCTTTACTATCATCAAGAACCTTATCATATGGTTCAACCCAGGTTACCAGTTCCTTGGCCTGGGTATCCCAGAAACCAATACGGTCCTTTTGGGCAAGTTCATAAATATCCGCTTTGGCATTTGCGTTTTCCGTAATTTCAGCCGGCGGATTAAACACACGGTTTTCCAATGCAACGTTTTCCATAAAATTTTTCTCCCCCCAAGACTAATTTTACTTTACAGTTCATTATCAAAACATACTCCGTCTACCCAAATGCTCCCCATAGACCACCTCTCTGATTAAATTTTCAAATATTCTGACTGCTCAGTTACGTGTCTATATTGTAAAACATATCGTAAGCCAAAGTCATCATTAAAGCGGCTAACGGTCGTTTTTCGATGCCGAACGGTTGTTTTTGCCATCCATAATAATGTCTATGTTTATGTCATAGCACATTTTTTTAGGCAACGAAAAAAGGCCTGACATTTTCAAGCCCTCCGTGTTATGTAAACTAGATAAATTTTCTTAGCGGTCACTGAAACTACCATTCAAAATAAAGTTTACCCATTCTTTAAATTTAATTCCGGAATTCCCCATCATCTGGTTGATCTCAGACTTTCTGCTGTCTTTTTTTCTTAAGTATTCCCCGGCATTCTTTATCGTTTGCTGCAGAATCTCCTCATCAAATAACCCCTCCTGCACCAGCAGCGCCTGAAAGGCAAAATTAATTTCTTCCAGCCTTTTAACTCTGCCAAGCAGCTCGACCAGCAAAAGCCTGAGAAATTCGTTGTCCATGGTCTCAGAGTCCTCTATGGCCTTATAGATATCCTTGTCTGCCAGCATGCTCCATACAGTTTGCATATCAGCGGGCCTCTCGAACAGGCCCTTCACCTTCCCTTCCCCACTTTTCACACCCGCTGTGCAAAAAGACTGATATTTTGCCCAAAAAACGGAATATTTCCGTATAAAAGCCATTTTTTAAGGTTACCATTAAAATGTGCATCTAAATTAACCGAGTGAAAGGCGGAGTAATAATGCAGAAATCCAATGAGCCCTGGGAAATGTTGGCTGATAAAAAAATCTGGGCTTTCCTGGGCGATTCTGACCGGGAACTGACCCAGGACTATGTACGCCTTATGTTCATTGAACTATTTAACAGAGTCAAAAACCTTGAAATGGAGAACAACACCTTAAAGGTGCTACTGTTTCAATACGAACTGGTTGAAGAAAAGGTCTTTTTTGACGCCCTTTCCGCGGTCAGGGAATTCTTCAGGGAATGGGATGAAGAACGCGCCAAGGAAGTGGATTTTTACTCTAAGTCAGGCATATCCTTCGTTGACTGGGCTGCTTTTGTAAAAGAAGGCAAATTCGACAAAAGCTATTTGAAGAATAATTAGGCTGTTTTAGCAATAAAGGGGAAACGGCATCCGTTTCCCCTTTATCCTTTTGTATATAAGTCTTGGCGTTAACTTATATCCAGTAATATATTGTTATTCCAAAATTACTCTTCCTTGCCGGAATACTTAGTGGCAATTTCTGCCATAGCGCCCGGGTCTGCAAGGGTAGTCACGTCACCGATAGCACGCCCTTCAGCAATATCCCTCAGAAGACGGCGCATAATCTTACCGGAACGGGTCTTGGGCAGACCGCCTGTGAAGATGATATCATCAGGACGGGCAATGGGGCCAATTTTGACACCGACATGCTTCTTCAGCTTGTCGATCAGTTCGGGACTGGCTTCAAAACCATCCTTGAGGATAACAAAGGCAACAGGAGCTTCACCCTTAACGTCATGCTTTCTGCCGATAACTGCTGATTCAGCAACTTCCGCACACTCAACAAGAGCGCTTTCAATCTCGGCTGTCCCTAGGCGGTGACCGGAAACGTTAAGCACATCGTCAACCCGGCCGGTTACCCAGATATAACCCATGTCGTCCCTCTTAGCGCCGTCACCGGCAAAGTAATAGTCACCGAAACGCTTCCAATACTGGTCAATGTACCTGTCATCATCACCCCAGATAGTCATCAGCATGCCCGGCCAGGGAGACTTAACAACCAGGTAACCCCTTTCAGTTGACTGCTTGTTTTCATCAACCACATCAACCTCAATACCGGGGAACGGAATGGTTGCAGTACCAGGCTTCAGCGGCACCATTGGAGTCGGTGTAATCATGAACCCGCCGGTCTCAGTCTGCCACCAGGTATCCATAATGGGGCACTTGCTGCCACCGATGTTTTCATAATACCACATCCAGGCTTCCGGGTTGATAGGCTCGCCAACAGTACCCAGCAGGCGGATATTTGACAGGTCATGCTTTCGGGGATACTCGTTACCCCACTTCATAAATGTCCGAATTGCGGTAGGAGCGGTGTAGAATACCGATATCCCCCACCTTTCGGCCATATCCCACATCCTGTCCTTATCAGGATAGTCAACAGTTCCGTCATACATAAAGGTGGTCATCCCAAGAGCCAGCGGCGCGTACACAACATAGCTGTGACCGGTAATCCAGCCAATGTCGGCAGTACACCAGAAAGTATCGTCTTCCTTAAGATCAAAAACGTACTTCAGAGTTGCCTGAGTCTGAACCAAGTAACCGGCTGTGGTATGCTGGACACCTTTAGGTTTCCCGGTTGAGCCGGAAGTATAAAGGATAAACAGCGGAGCATCAGCTTCCATTTCCTCAGGCTTGCAGTACTTGTCAGCAGTGGCCATCAGGTCATGATACCAGACATCGCGGCCTTCCACTACATTAATATCATTTCCGGCATTTTTAACAATAATAACCTTTTCCACACATGAGGTGCTTTCAAGGGCAACATCGGCATTATTCTTCAGCGGGAACGGATTCCCCTTCCTGAAGTTACCATCAGCAGTAATTACAATCTTAGCCTCGGCATCATTAATCCGGTCAGCCAGTGAATCAGCGCTGAAGCCGCCAAAAACTATTGAGTGGATAGCGCCTATCCGGGTACATCCCAGCATGGCAATGGCGCACTCAGGAATCATAGGCATATACAGGCAAACCCTGTCACCCTTTTGTACCCCGAGGCCTTTAAGGACATTAGCAAATTTATTAACTTCAATATAAAGTTCACGATATGTCAAAATAACTTTCCTGCCAATCTCGCTTTCATAACAGAGGGCCGCTTTATTCCGCTTGGCAGAATTGTAATGACGGTCGAGGCAGTTATAGGAAACGTTTGTGGTACCCCCGGTAAACCAGCGGAAGAATGGCGGGTTACTGTCATCAAGAACCTTTTCATAAGGCTTAAAGAAAGTTACCAGTTCATCAGCCTGCTTTCCCCACCATGCTAAACGATCGGCAGCAGCCTCATCGTATACAGCCTGACTGATATTTGCATTTGAAACGACTTCCTCTGATGGGTTAAACACGCGATCTTCAATTGCAGTCTTCTCCATTAAGTTTACTCCCCCTTAATTATTATTACACTTTTTTGATTATTCGGGATAATCCGCATAAACTGTCACTGATTTTCCCCAAATCTGCTTAGCCCCTTAGAATCTGACCATTGCCTCCTTTCTGTAACATTTATGACTCTAAGGCCTATCCCTGGTTCGCCGTATCGTCCCCCAAGACAATTTCAAAAAATTACTGAAATCACACACGAACCATGGGTATAAAAAACCAACATACATTAAATTAAGCCCTTTGAGGGCATATTGTCTAATAAAGAAGACTAAAACTTAACCTTCTTCAGGCACAGACAACCGCATTCCCCCCAGATGCGGCTCTATATGTATACATTTGTTGACACTCTTTTCTGTCAGTTTTATTCTAATATAACTGCCCGGAATATACTATTATTTAGCCGTGAACGGCAATTTTGTGAACTCTAACGGTTAAATATGATTGCAAGTGGTCCGCACCCTTGCAAGAATCGCCCTTTAAACGACCGTTAACGGTTAATTTCAGCTCTATTTGACCGTTTTTCGGTGATATTAACAAAAAACAAGGCCGTTTGTACGACCTTGACAGGTTATTCTCCCACGTGCAGCAGCAGAAAATGCTGCCCTTTTGTACTAAGACGTTGCAATTATTAGACACATGCTTTATTCATTACTTTGATGACCGAACATGGCTGCCGCTTCATTAAGGCCGTCAGCTACCTCGGCCAGTTCCCGGGCCAAGCGGGCCACTTCTTCGGAAGAAGAGCTGACCTGCTCCGATGAGGCTGAGATCTCTTCGGTGGCTGCTGATATATTGCCAAACCGCTCAGATACGTTGTCAATTCCGCTTACAATATCCTCAAGACTCTTTTTGGCAGTATCAGCACCGCTTTTTATGTTATCAACAATATCAATTGCCTGCTGTACTGTGACTCCCGTAAGATTAATGCTGTTCTGTGAACTGCGGATTAAATCAGCAATTTTCTTTGAAGAATGAGCAGAACGTTCTGCCAGCTTGCGTACCTCATCAGCTACAACCGCAAACCCCTTTCCGTGTTCACCCGCCCGGGCTGCTTCAATTGCGGCATTTAAAGCCAGCAGGTTTGTTTGTTCAGCAACCTCGTCTATAACAGAGATAATTTCACCCATTTCAACTGAGTGTTTTTCAATTTCACTAAGGTGGTCACTAACCTTATTTACAATATTAAATATTGCCTCCATTCCCTGAAGTGTTCCGATGATTGCCTGTCCGCCCTCCTGAGCCGTACTGCCGGCCTCACTGGCAAGTTCGGCTACCTGTCCCGACTCCTCTGCCAATGAGTAGGTTCCCTGAGACATATGCTGTGCCGTGGTACTGGTCTCCTCTGATGCTGCTGACAGGCTTCGGCCTGATTCCAGGAGGCACATACTCGCCTCCTTTACTCTTGCCTCAATGGCAACATCGGCACTGATATCCCTGACAAGCTCAAAACCACCTATAATATTGCCCTCTCCATCTCTTAACACAGCTGCACTTGCCAGTACGGGTATTTCCTTTCCGTAACGGTCTTTAAGTATTACCCGAACTCCCTCAATAGAGTCCCCGGATCGCATGGCATATTTGATGGCACAGTTGTCTTGACATATATTGCTGTTAAAGACATCCCTGCACATCATTTTGCCCACAACCTCATCGACCCGGTATCCCATAGCTCCGGCTGCAGATTCGTTAATGTATGTAACAACCAGATCCTTATCGACAATAAAGAACGGGTCTTTTATACCCCTGACTATACTGTTGGCATATTCCTTATCATTCTTCATGGTTTCCTGAAACTTTATTTCTTCACTAATGTCTCTTATTACTTCCATGGCTCCGATTAATTCACCTTTTCTATTGATAACAGGTGCGGCATCTATTGAAATATATACCGCCTGCCCCCGGGAATTCTTCACCATAGCTTTCCGGTTGACAAAACTTTTTTTCTCATTCAGGCAGTCATCCACCGGACAGTTGGTCTTACAGATATCAGCCTGAAAAATATCCCAGCATTTTTTCCCGATAACTCCCGCGGCATCACTGAGTCCGATAAATTCCAGACACGCCTGGTTCAGGAAGATTAGATTTCTCTCTCTATCTGTAACAAACATTGGATCAGGGACACTATGGACCACAGCACAGTAAGCTTCCATAGCATTTAGAACAGCTGGATCAGCTCTTGTAAATAAACCGTTTTTTACCTGTCTGCACTCATTGAAGGCTGAATTGATGTCTGTCATTTCCCACACTCCTCTTTCTTTTGTAAATTTTGGCACTCCCGGATTTCTGCACTTGTTTCTCTGCACTTGTTTCTCTGCACTTGTTTCTCTGCACTTGTTTCTCTGCACTAGATTTACCAAATTACTTTATGTAGTTATTTCGACAATTTACTTAATTTCCCTTCAAAATGCAATATGCTAAGTACTATTTTTTTATAGTTACTAATATTAATTGTGCCGGAAGGGTGCACCTTAACGCCATTCCGGCACATCTTACGGGTAAACTTTATGCTTTAGCGCTTAGCAAGAATAAGTAAAGGAGACCTTTTCAAGCCTCCTCAGAGTGCTGACAAAGTCAATAATTTTTAACTATAAAAATGATATAAGACAGGGGTAGATGTGTTCCGGATGGCGGAGTCTGTCGTCCGTCCGGCCAGCGATCCGCGAAGCGGGAGCTGCTGCCGGCGGAGATGTCTGGGGGTCCCCCCGATCCGTCGAAGCCCCGGCTTTTCTAAAAAGCCGGGGCTTCGGTAACGGATTGGGGGCCCCGCCGGAGGAATTCATCTACCCCTGTCCATATACAATTTAATACTCACAAAAAATATAGGGTTTGTCAATAAACTGAGGAGGCCTTTTCAGGCCTCCTGTTGCTCTTTATTTTTACTGTATTTATGCAGCCCATATGCGATACTGTCCACCAGGGCTTGCCAGCTTGCCTCAATTATATTTTCCGACACCCCGACAGTGCCCCACGACTCGTGTTTATCACGTGTTTCAATAAGTACCCGGACCAAGGCGCCGGTTCCGTCATTGCCGCCAAGTACCCGGACCTTGTAGTCGGCCAGCTGCATTTGGCGGATTTCCGGATAAAACCCTTCCAAAGCCTTCCTTAGGGCATTATCAAGCGCATTTACGGGACCGTTGCCTTCTGCCGCGGTATGGACAATCTCCTGACCTACCCTCATCTTGATGATGGCTTCAGAATAGATATCGTTTTCTTCGCGCTTTTCCATGATTATACGCAGGGTCTCCAGGTTAAAGGGTTCATGGTAGCCGTTAAAGGCTTTGCGCAGTAAAAGCTCAAAAGATGCCTCAGCGCCCTCAAACTGAAAGCCCCTGTGTTCCAGGTCCTTAAGTTCTTCAAGAACAGCCCTCGTCTCAGGATTGGTATGGCTGAGGTCAACATTTATATTAAGCTCTTCGGCCTTATAAACAATATTGCTCATTCCCGAGAGTTCTGATACCAGCACACGCCTGACATTTCCGACAGTTTCCGGTTTGATATGCTCATAGGTCTCCGGATGCTTTAACATCGCACTAACATGGATTCCGCCCTTATGGGCAAAAGCGCTGTTGCCGACATAGGGCTGGTGGGGGTTGGGGATGACATTTGCCAGTTCACTGACATATCTGGAGAGCTCGGTCAGCCCTGCCAGTCTGTCTTCAGGAATACATTGACAACCCATTTTCAGTACCAGATTCGGGATTACAGAACACAAATTGGCATTGCCGCACCGCTCCCCAAAACCGTTTATAGTCCCCTGTACCTGTACAGCGCCGGCCCTGACAGCCATCAGGGAATTGGCCACCGCCAGCTCACCGTCATTGTGGGTATGAATGCCGACAGGTACTTTGACAGCAGAGGTTACCTTTGAGACAATCTCCAAAATGTCCGCAGGGAGACTGCCCCCATTGGTGTCACAAAGGCAAATCAAATCGGCTCCGGCATCCTGGGCAGCAAGGATTGTCTCCATAGCATATTCCGGATTGTTTTTATAGCCGTCAAAAAAGTGTTCCCCGTCATATATTACTTCAAGACCCTTTCCCTTGAGGTAGGCAACCGAATCATAAATCATCCGGAGATTCTCCTTAAGGGTAGTCTTCAGGGCATGAGTGACATGAAAGTCCCAGCTCTTGCCAAAAACAGCTGCCGCCTTGACCCCGGACTTCAGGACTGCCTCCATACTGCTATCCTCAGATGGCTTACCACCCGGCCTGCAGGTACTGCCAAAAGCCGTAATAGTAGCATGCTCCAAATCAGCTTCCCTGGCGCGCAGGAAAAACTCCATATCCTTGGGATTAGAGCCGGGCCACCCTCCCTCTATATAATCGATACCCATTCTGTCAAGTTTAACGGCAATTTTTAGTTTATCATCAACTGAAAGGGAAATCCCCTCACCCTGGGTTCCATCTCTTAAAGTGGTGTCATAAATAGATACTTTCTTCATAAAAATTCCTGCTCCTTAATTCAATAGCCGACAATCTGCTCCACAACACGGTCTCCCATTTCTTCAGTGTTCACAGGCTTACCGCCGCTCTCCATGATATCAGGTGTCCTGTACCCGCTGTTAAGGACCTGGACGACTGCATTCTCAATGGCTGCCGCCTCATCATTCAGGTTAAAGGAATACCTCAGCAGCATGGCTGCAGAAAGGATTGTCGCCAGAGGATTGGCCTTTTTCTGTCCGGCTATATCGGGTGCCGATCCGTGACTTGGCTCATAGAGGCCTATCTTGCCGCCAATGCTGGCCGATGGCAGCATCCCTATAGATCCTGTAAGCATTGAAGCCTGGTCAGTGAGGATGTCTCCAAACATGTTTTCCGTTACGATTACATCAAACTGTTTCGGCCAGCGCACCAGCTGCATGGCACAGTTATCAACATACATGTGTATCAGCTCAACATCAGGATATTCCGCTGCCAGTTCAATCACTGTCTCCCGCCAGAGGCGTGAGCTTTCTATAACATTTGCTTTATCCACAGAATGGAGGACCTTTTTTCGCTTTCTGGCAATTTCAAAACCCAGCCGGGCAATGCGAATAATTTCCTCTGTACTGTATACCATTGTATCAATAGCCACCTGTCCGGTGGCAGTCTTTTCGCGTTTCTTCTCGCCAAAATACAGTCCCCCAGTCAGTTCCCTGATAACCATGAAATCAATTCCCTCGATTACTTCCTTCTTTAGGGTGGAGGCATCAATCAGGGCATCATAGAGAGTTGCCGGGCGCAGGTTGGCGTAAAGTCCCAGGGCCTTTCTCAAAGGAAGCAGGGCGCCCGCCTCCGGCCTTAGATGTACCGGCAGGGTGTCCCACTTAGGACCTCCGATGGCGCCCAGTAAAACTGCATCACTATTATAACAAAGGTCCAGGGTTGCTTTGGGAAGCGGTTCTCCCACGGCATCAAGGGCTGCTCCTCCGATGAGCCCTTCGGTAAATTCAAAATCATGACCGTATTTCCCGCCAACAGCCTTTAATACCTTGACTGCTTCAGGCACTATTTCCACACCGATTCCGTCTCCCGGTAAAACAGCTATCTTATACATCAGCGGTTCAGCCTCCCCCGTACATAGTTGATTAAACCTCCGGCATCAATAAGTTCCTGCATGAACGGTGGAATAGCCGTTGACTTAAAACTTGTGCCCTTGGTAACGTTATATATGACACCTTTATCCACATCAACCTTTACTTGGTCCCCTTCGTCAATGCCGTCCACAGCTTCAGCTGATTCCAGGATCGGCAGCCCGATATTAAAGGCATTCCGGTAAAAAATCCGGGCAAAGGACTTGGCAATCACGCAGGATATCCCTGCTGCCTTGATACATATGGGGGCATGCTCCCTGGAACTGCCGCAGCCAAAGTTTTTTGCGGCAACAATGATATCTCCGTTTTTTACTTTGTTGGGAAACTCGGGATCGGCATCCTCCATACAGTGCTTTGCCAGCTCATCGGGGTCTGAGGTATTCAGGTATCTGGCTGGAATTATGGCATCAGTATCCACATCGGCTCCAAACTTCCACGTACGTCCCTGAAATTCCATTTATTCCACCTCCCCGGGTCCGACAATCCGGCCCATTATCGCTGACGCGGCAGCAACTGCAGGATTTGACAGGTAGACTTCGCTCTCAGGATGGCCCATCCTGCCGACAAAGTTGCGGTTAGTTGTGGCCAGCGCTCTTTCACCCTTGGCCAGGATACCCATGTGTCCTCCCAGGCAGGGCCCGCAGGTTGGGGTACTGACTGCGGCATCGGCATCAACAAAAATTTCAAAAAGCCCTTCCTGCATAGCCTGTTTATATATCTTCTGGGTCCCGGGGATAATTACCAGCCTGACATCAGGATGAACCTTATGCCCTTTGAGTACTTTTGCTGCAATGCGCAGGTCTTCCATCCGCCCATTGGTGCAAGAACCGATGATAACCTGGTCAAGCTCCACCTTCCCGGCCTCACTTACCGGCCTGGAGTTTTCGGGCAGATGCGGGAAAGCAACCTGGGGCTCGATTTCGGAAACGTCATATTCGATAACCGCATCATAAACAGCATCAGCGTCACTGCTGTAAATTTTATAAGGCCTCTTAGCCCTTGATTCCACATAATCAATGGTCGTCTGGTCAGGGGCAATAATGCCGTTTTTGCCCCCTGCTTCAATAGCCATATTGGCCATGGTAAACCTGCCGTCAATAGACAGGTTCTCGATAGCGGACCCGGTAAACTCCATCGCCTTGTATAAAGCGCCATCGACACCGATATCGCCAATAGTGTGCAGGATCAGGTCCTTGCCGCTGACCCATTCATTTAATTCATTACCATTGTAGACAAACTTGATTGATTCCGGCACCTTAAACCACACCTCACCCGAGGCCATACCTGCAGCCATATCGGTACTGCCAACCCCGGTTGAGAATGCTCCCAGCGCACCATAGGTACAGGTATGGGAGTCAGCTCCGATAATAACATCACCCGGAAGGACAATTCCCTGTTCCGGCAGCAGACAGTGTTCTATGCCCATCCTGCCTACTTCAAAGTAATTAGTCAATTCATGTTTTTTGGCAAAGCTGCGCAGCAGCTTTGCCTGTTCTGCGGACTTGATATCCTTGTTAGGAGTAAAATGGTCCGGGACAAGTACAACCTTTTCCTTGTCAAAGACATCCGGTACTCCGATTTTTTCAAATTCCCTGATGGCAACAGGGGCGGTGATGTCATTCCCCAGAACAACATCAACCTTGCTGCTGATCAGTTCACCCGGAGCAACAGTTTTTTTCTCCGAATGTGCTGCCAGGATTTTTTCAGTGATAGTCATCCCCATCCTCAGTCACCTCTCTCATGCTAAATTAATTACCGATTAGCCTTTACACTCCATCCCGGGGGCTTTCGTCATGGCTGCCGTTTTCCAGTTCTGCATCGACCACCTTGTTGACAGCATTCAGATACGCCTTGGCGCTGGCTTCCAGGACATCGGTGCTGACGCCTCTGCCCAGGAAAGTCCTTTTGTTGCCGCCATTAGGCAGAATTTTAACCGTAACTTCACCAAGGGCATCTTTGCCTCCCGTAACAGCATGGAGGTTATATAACTGCAGCACACTGCTGATTCCCGTAATCTTATCCATAGCCTTGTAAATAGCATCAACAGGTCCGTCGCCACAGGCGGCTTCCTCGAACATTTCCCCGGATTTCCCCAGCCGGATAGTAGCTGTCGGAATCACCTTGGTTCCGCTGGATATGTGGAGGTATTCCAGGGTATATGTCTCCGGAACTGTGAGAACCTCATTTTCTACTATCGCAGCCAGGTCCTCATCCTTGATTTCCCTCTTTTTATCAGCCAGTTCCTTGAATTTTACAAAAGACTTTTCAATTTCCTCCTTTGAAAGGTGATAACCCATTTCCAGGAGCCGGTCTCTGATGGCATGTCTTCCCGAGTGTTTCCCCAGGATAATATTATTGATATTCAGTCCTATCATTTCCGGATTCATAATCTCGTAAGTACTGCGTTCCTTAAGTACCCCATCCTGGTGTATCCCTGACTCATGGGCAAAGGCATTTTTCCCTACAATGGCTTTGTTGGGCTGAACCCTCATCCCTGTAAGACTGGATACCAGGCGGCTGGTACGGTAAAGCTCGTCTTTTTTGATTCCGGTGTTCCTTTCAAAAAACGGCCGCCTGGTGTAAAGGGCCATAACCACTTCTTCCAGGGAAGCATTGCCTGCCCGCTCCCCAATACCATTCACAGCACATTCCACCTGTTGAGCGCCATTGGCAACGGCTGCCAGAGAATTAGCCACCGCCAGCCCCAGGTCATTATGACAATGGACACTGATAACGGCTTTATCAACATTGGCCACCCTGGCCCTGATATCACTGATAAATTCTCCAAATTCGCCAGGTGTGGCATAACCTACCGTGTCAGGAATATTAATAGTTGTCGCTCCTGCTGCTATAGCGGCTTCAACTACCCTGCAGAGAAAATCAAGGTCACTGCGGAAGGCATCTTCAGCTGAAAACTCTACATCTCCGGTATACTTTTTGGCATGTTTTACGGCTGCCACAGCAGCATCCAGTACCTCGTCACGGCTCATTTTAAGCTTATGAGTAAGATGTATATCTGAAGTGGCAATAAATGTATGTATCCTGGCCTGTTCGGCGTATTGCACGGCTTCCCAGGCTCTGTCAATATCCTTTACGGAAGCCCTTGCCAGGCCTGCAATGGTGACACCCTTAACTTTTTTGGCGATATTCCTGACAGCTTCAAAATCCCCCTGTGAAGCAATCGGGAATCCGGCCTCAATAATGTCCACCCCAAGCCTCTGGAGTTGATTGGCAATGTCCAGTTTCTCCTGGGCATTCAGGCTCACTCCGGGTGACTGTTCCCCGTCTCTTAAGGTGGTGTCGAAAATATAAACCCTCTGGTTCATACTAATTCCCCTCTCTACCCTTCAATGGGCTGGCACAGGGGCTGCCCTGCCAGTACCATTGGATAAACGTTCTCATCCTTTTCTATAACACAGTCAACTATTACAGGTCCGTCATGCCTTAGCGCCTGCTCCAGAACACTATGCAGCTGACCGGCATCAGAAATCCTCAGGCCCAAAGCATCATATACTCCAGCGAACTTCACAAAATCAGGGTTCTTTTGAAAATCCGCTGCCACATTACGCCTGCTACAGTAAAAGTCCTGAAGCTGGCGCACCATACCAAGGGAGTGATTGTTCAGAATAATCACCTTAACCGGCAGTCCCTGTTCGACAGCTGTGCCAAATTCCTGCATACACATCTGAAAGCTGCCGTCACCGGTGATAAGGATCACCTCCCTGTCCGGAGCCCCGATTTTGGCTCCCACCGCTGCAGGCAGGCCATATCCCATCGTCCCGAGACCTCCTGAGCTGACAAAGGTACGCGGCTTTTTGGTTTTATAGTACTGGGCAGCCCACATCTGATGCTGTCCGACATCAGTAACCATTATGGCTTCTCCATCGGTCAGTTCTCTTAGAGCTTCAATGACAGCCTGGGGCTTTAGTGCAGCTTCAGCTTTGTAGCGGAGAGGAAAGGTCTTTTTCCATTCCCCCACCTGGGCCAGCCACTCATCACAGCTCTTTTCCTCAAGCCTTTCCAGCATGGCCTCCATTACCATCCTGACATCACCCACAATAGGGATATCAACCCTGACATTTTTGCCAATCTCAGCAGGGTCAATATCAACGTGAATGATTTTGGCATTGGGAGCAAATGAGGAAAAGTCCACAGCGACCCGGTCATCAAACCTGACTCCCAGAGCTATCAGCACATCACATTCCGTTACCGCCAGGTTGGCATACTTAGCCCCATGCAGTCCCAGCATCCCGAGGGACAGGTCATGACATCCCGGAATGGCGCCAAGTCCCATGAGGGTACAGGTCACCGGCGCTGACAGCGTTTCGGCAAGTTTGGTCAGGATGTCTGAAGCATTTGAGGCGTGTATTCCTCCCCCGCAGTAAATCAAGGGGCGGCGGGCCTGCATAATCAGGTCACAGGCCGTATTAATCTGGGATTTGTGGCCCCTGTATGTAGGCTTATATCCCAACAATTTCAGGTCACCAGAATCCTCACAAGTAATTTCCTGCTGCAAGACATTTTTGGGGAGGTCAATAAGCACCGGTCCGGGCCTGCCGGTAGAAGCAATATGAAACGCCTGTTTAACTATCAGCGGCACTTTCCGGGCGTCCTTGACCAGATAGTTGTGCTTGGTAATGGGAATAGTAATTCCTGTAATGTCAACTTCCTGAAAGGCATCGGTCCCTACCATCGTAGTAGGCACCTGGCCTGTAATAACTACCAGAGGAATGGAATCCATATACGCATTAGCTATTCCTGTAACCAAATTGGTAGCGCCGGGGCCGGAGGTAGCCATACACACCCCTACCCTGCCGGTAACCCTGGCATAGCCGTCAGCGGCATGAACGGCTCCCTGTTCGTGCCGTACCAGCACGTGTCTGATATCAGATGATTCACACATAGCATCATAAACCGGCAGGATATTACCTCCGGGATACCCGAAGACAACATCCACACCCTGTTCCTTTAGGCACTTAACCAGTGCTTCGGCAGCCGTCATTTTCATTCCATTCCCTCCTTTTTCATGTTAATAAGCCTAGCATCATAATTCGTATTAATAACTTTCACAGCTTATTGGTCGAATCCCCACTGTTGGCTCTGGAAATGACTATGGGATATGGTTTGGCGTTGTACAAGGGAAATCTTGTACAATGCCAAACCATTTCGCCGATAGTTATTTCCTGAAGCCAACAGTGGCGGTATGTTACCAATAAGGCCTCTTCGGAGAAGAGGCCGAGATTAACACTTTGTTTTTCCGTGGCTTACTTCTTCTTCAACCAGGGCATCATTTCACGAAGCCTTTTGCCGACAACCTCAACCTGATGTTCTGCATCCTGCTTTCTGAAAGCATTAAATACCGGACGGTTGACACTGTTTTCAAGGAGCCATTCCCGGGCAAACTGTCCTGATTGGATCTCATAAAGCACCTGGCGCATTTCTTCTCTGGTATCTTCATTAATAATCCGGGGGCCTGTGACATAATCGCCGTACTCTGCAGTATCACTGATGGAGTACCTCATATAACTCAGACCGCCTTCATAAACGAGGTCTACAATAAGCTTCAGCTCATGCAGGCACTCAAAATATGCCATCTCGGGAGCATATCCGGCTTCAACCAAGGTATCAAAACCTGCCTTGATAAGCTCAGATACTCCGCCACAGAGGACAGCCTGCTCACCAAAGAGGTCAGTCTCTGTCTCCTCCTTGAAGGAGGTTTCAAAAACTCCGGCGCGGGTGCAGCCGATTCCCTTGGCATAAGCCAGAGCCACATCCATTGCCTTGCCGGTGGCATCCTGGTGAATAGCCACCAGTCCGGGGACTCCGGCGCCTTCCTGATACATCCGGCGCACCATGTGTCCCGGGCTCTTAGGAGCTATCATAAAGACATCAACATCAGCAGGAGGGATAATCTGCCCGAAGTGAATATTAAACCCGTGGGAGAAAACCAGAGCCTTACCGGAAGTCATATGTTCAGCAACAGACTCCTTATATACCATGGCCTGAATCTGATCAGGAACAAGAATCTGGATGATATCTGCTTTTGCTGCAGCTTCAGCAACATTCATTACCTCAAACCCGTAAGCAACTGCAGCATCCCACTCGGGAAGGTCACGGCGCAGGCCAATAATAACATTAAGCCCGCTGTCCTTAAGGTTCTGTGCCTGGGCATGGCCCTGGCTGCCATAACCTATAATCGCAATTGTCTTGTCTTTTAGCAGATTAAGGTCGGCATCACTATCATAATACATTTTTACCATTTTAATCATCCTCTCTGATTTCATTTATTGATGTAAATTTATGTCCCCTTTGCATGGCAACCTTTCCGGTACGCACCAATTCTTTGATGCCAAATGGCATCAGGGACTGAATCACCGCATTTATTTTACCCTCGTCACCGGTACACTCTATCATTAGGGTTTTCCGTCCGATATCGACAATCCGCGCCCTGAAGATGTCAACAATCTGCATTATTTCAGCCCGTACGGCAGGGTCAGCTCCTACTTTTATCAGTACCAGTTCCCGATCCACATACTGGTCAGAAGTAATATCATTAATCTTGATAACATCAACGAGTTTATGTAACTGCTTGGTAACCTGCTCCAAAACCTGGTCATCACCGGAAACTACAATAGTCATCCTGGAAATCCTGGCACTCTCAGTTCGGCCTACAGTCAGGCTGTCAATATTGTAGCCCCGCCTGCTGAATAGTCCGGCAACACGTGTCAGTACACCCGGATTGTTTTCTACCAGAACAGCAAGGATATGCCTCATAAGCTTAACCTCCTAACATTTTGTGGATAGCCCCGCCGGGAGGAACCATAGGGAAAACGTTCTCTTCCCGTTCAATTACAAAATCTATGATCACCGGGCGATTGGCTTCAATAGCTTTTTGCAGAGCAGGCCTGACATCCTTTTGCTCAGTAACCCGAATCCCCAAAGCCCCATAAGCTTCTGCCAGTTTCACAAAATCGGGACCGGTGATATCGGTATAGGAATACCTGCGGTCATAGAATATTTCCTGCCACTGCCTCACCATTCCCAGGTAGCTGTTATTTAAGATGGCAATAATCACCGGAATGTTATAGTGTACCGCAGTGGCCATCTCCTGAATGTTCATCTGAATACTGCCGTCACCGGCGATATCTATTACCACTGAATCAGGTTGACCAACCTTGGCGCCAATTGCTGCCGGCAGACCGTAACCCATAGTCCCTAGACCGCCGGAGCTTAAAAATGTACGCGGTTTCGTATACTGATAATACTGGGCAGCCCACATTTGATTTTGTCCGACCTCGGTGACAATAGTAGCTTCCCCATTTGTTATTTTATATATTTCTTCAATAATACACTGTGGCTTTAAAACACCGTTTTCCTTATAGCATAACGGGTATTTATCCTTCCACCTGGCAACCCGCTCCTGCCATTCACTGGGCAGCTGCTGCTCCAGTTTCCCATTAAGTTCTGCCAATACCATCCTGACATCCCCGACAATAGGCACATCAACCCTGACATTCTTACCAATCTCCGCCGGATCGACATCTATATGTATTATCCGGGCTTCTGAGGCAAACTCATCCAGCTTTCCGGTAACCCGGTCATCAAACCTTGCTCCCACAGCAATCAGCAGGTCACACTCACTAACGGCAAAATTGGCTGACTTGGTGCCGTGCATCCCCAGCATCCCTACTGAAAGTGGGTGAATCTCCGGGAAAGCCCCAATACCCATCAAGGTGGTTGTTACTGGGCTTACGGTCAGCTCTGCCAGCCTGAACAGTTCCTCACTGGCATTAGAGACGACAACACCCCCGCCGGCATAGATAACAGGCCTTTTCGCCGCTCCAATAAGCTTCACCGCATTGGAAATCTGTCCTCTATTCCCTTTCAGGGTAGGCTTATAACCCTTTAGATTAACCTTGTCCGGGTACTTAAAGGTAGTTTGCTTGACACAGATATCTTTGGGAATATCAATAAGCACCGGTCCCGGCCGACCGGTTGTGGCAATATGGAATGCTTCCTTAATGGTCCTGGCCAGGTCATTAACATCTTTCACCAGGAAGTTATGCTTGGTAATCGGCAGTGTAATCCCAGTAATATCGGCTTCCTGAAAAGAATCCTTTCCCAGCATGTCACAGGGCACCTGTCCGGTAAGAGCAACTAAAGGTACCGAATCCATATAAGCAGTGGCGATTCCTGTGACCAGATTGGTAGCTCCCGGTCCGGAGGTTGCCAGGCAGACACCCGGCTTTCCGGTAGCCCTGGCATAACCGTCAGCCGCATGTGCCGCCCCCTGTTCATGCCTGACCAAATAGTGTTTCAAAGACGAGTCATACAAAGCATCATAGATGGGCAGCACCTGCCCCCCCGGATATCCGAAAATGGCTTCAACGCCTTCTTCCTGCAAGCTCTTGATTAATATTTCCGCCCCGGAAAATTTCACCCTATCCACCTCCGTCATATACTAATTGCGGCCAGTACCTGCCGATCATTGACCGGCAGCAGCAGCCGTTGATACCCGGCTACCTGTTCCAGCTTTCTTTGAAGCACTGCTCCTGTTCTAACTGTCTTTGAGCACTGCTCCTGTACTGGCAGAAGTCACCAGTTTAGCATAACGGGCCAGGTAACCTTTCTTGACTCTGGGTTCTCGGGGCTGCCATTCGGCAAGCCTTGCCTTCAGTTCAGCATCACTGATCAGGACATTTAAGCTGCAGTTGGGGATGTCTATTTCAATAATATCCCCATCCCTTACTGCCGCTATGGGACCTCCTTCGGCAGCTTCAGGAGAAACATGGCCAATGGATGCTCCTCTGGTGGCCCCGGAAAATCTTCCGTCAGTAATTAGAGCCACATCCTTATCCAGTCCCAGACCGGCCACCATCGCAGTCGGAGTCAGCATCTCCCGCATACCGGGACCGCCTTTTGGACCTTCATACCTGATTACAATAACATCACCTTTATTAACCCTGCCGTCAATTAACGCCTGGACCGTTTCCTCCTCTGATTCAAAAACTCGGGCCGGCCCTTTATGCTGATGCATTTCAGGCGCTACGGCAGCTTCCTTGACAACAGACCCGTCAGGAGCAATGTTGCCTCTGAGGATTGCCAAACCGCCCTTTTCGCTGTAGGGATTATCCAGAGGCCTGATTACATCGGGATCCCGTATCTCTTTTCCGGCAATATTCTCCCTGACAGTCTTTCCGGTTACTGTCGGCCGGTCCAGATAAAGAATTCCTTTCTTGCTGAGTTCAGCCAGCACTGCGGGAATCCCGCCGGCCTCATTGAGGTCCTGAATATGGTGGCTCCCTGCGGGGCTCAGCTTGCACAAGTGTGGTGTTTTTTCATTAATCTCCTGGAAATTGTCAAGGTCAAGCTCAAATCCACACTCATGGGCAATTGCCGGCAGGTGAAGCACCGTGTTGGTGGACCCCCCAAGGGCCATATCTGCAGCAATCGCATTATGGAAGGTTTCCTTATTCATAATATCGAGAGGCTTGATATCCTGGGCAACCAGTTCCATTATCTTCATGCCGGTCTGTTTTGCCAGCCTCTTCCTGGCTGCTGTTACTGCAGGAATGGTACCGCTCCCTGGCAGGGACATCCCGAGTACCTCTGTCAGGCAGTTCATGGTGTTTGCGGTAAACATACCCGCACATGAACCACAGCCCGGACACGCTGACTCCTCCATCTCTGCGAGTTCATCCTCAGTCATCCTGCCGCCGCGGACAGCGCCGACTCCCTCAAAAATATTACTTAAAGAAAAATCCCTTCCCCGGTGCCTGCCTGTGAGCATCGGCCCGCCGCTAACAACTATTGCGGGGATATTCAGGCGGGCAGCGCCCATCAGCATCCCGGGAATAATCTTATCACAATTCGGTATCAGGACAAGGCCGTCAAAAGCATGAGCCTGTGTCATGATCTCCACAGAATCAGCAATAATCTCACGGCTTGCCAGTGAATACTTCATTCCGGCATGGTTCATGGCAATACCGTCACAAACCCCGATTGCCGGAAATTCAATAGGCGTACCTCCAGCCATACGCACCCCGGCCTTAACCGCCTCAGCAATAGTATCCAGATGAATATGTCCGGGCACCACTTCATTTTGAGAGTTGACAACCCCGATAAGCGGCCTGGCCAGTTCCTCATCAGTATATCCCATCGCTTTAAAGAGGGAGCGGTGGGGCGCTTTTTCCAATCCTTTTTTAACAGCATCACTTCTCATCATAAACCCCTCCCTTAAATATAAAAACCTCCCGCCCGATAGACAGCCCTATCAGGGACGAGAGGTTTAATTAACCTTCCGCGGTACCACCCTGTTTGCCATTTATTAATATAATAAAACGGCCTCTCAATTGATGTTTTCGCCTGCATGATAACGGTCTGCGCCGGGCAAACCTACTGGGCACTCAGAGAATGCGGTTCAGCTGCCGGTTCAGGGGTGAGTAGCTTATACATTATCCGGCGCCGGTTTTCAGCTCCCCCGGCTCTCTGGAGGCCTTCCGCATGTATAAATTCCCCTTCATCACCTTTTGAATTGAAAATATATTGAATCTAGTATACATACTCACTTTCAATGTGTCAAGGTATTTTTTTATAAAATGTCCCTCTGGGAATTGACCTGCAACTCTAACTCTTCCCCATGTCGAACCTTTCATATAGAATCTGCATGGCTCTCATTACATCTGTTTCCTTTATTAAAAATGAAATTGTGATATCCGAGTCTGAGGTCTGGAGGACTGTAACCCCTGCCCTGTCAAGGGACTCCATGGCATTTGCCATTACACCGGGAACCCCCTCCATACCGGCGCCGATTACAGATATCTTGGCACAATCGGTATCAACCACAATATTATATCCTGCCTCCTGAAGGATCCGGCTGGCTCCTGTAGTATCATCTCTATTGATGACAAAGAAAATAGAGTTAGGCGCTACTCCAATCATATCAATACTGATTCTGGCTTCTGCCATTGTCTTCAGCACCTTTACCTTAGCCATCTGGACGGCGCTCCCGTCAAGAGGCCCCACCTTTATCTGGCTGATGTTGGTCAGGTGAGCAAGTCCGGTGATAACCCTTTCATCAACATTTTCAGCTATCAGGGTACCCTCAGCATCTGAAAAGGTGTTTTTTATCTTAATCGGAACCTTCCCGCTCATAGCTGCCTCAACTGCCCTGGGGTGGATGACCTTGGCCCCGTGATAAGCCATTTCACAGATTTCCCTATAGGAGACATCTTTCATGATGGCCGCATCGGGAATAACCCTCGGGTCTGTTGTCATCACCCCGTCAACATCGGTATATATCTCCACATATTCTGCTTCCAGGGCTGCCCCCAGAGCTGTTGCCGTAGTATCACTGCCTCCCCGGCCCAGGGTGGTGGTGCTGCCATCCTTACTGGTCCCCTGAAATCCGGCGACGATAACAATATTCCCTTCTGCCAGGGACCGCCTGATAAAACCGGGATCTATCTCAAGTATCTGGGCATTCCCATATGCTCCGTCAGTACATATGCCCGCCTGTCCACCGGTCAAAGCGATAGCCTGGTGGCCCATGCTTTTCAGCAGTGTAGCCATGACTACTGAAGAAATAACCTCTCCACATGATATCAACAGGTCAAGCTCCCTGGGTTCAACATCATCATGTACTGACTTTACCAGCCCAAGCAGGGTATCTGTAGCATAAGGCTCGCCCTTCCTGCCCATCGCCGAAACAACAACCACAGGGGAATATCCCTGATTTTTAGCTTCAATAATCCGCTTTAGTACCTTTTCTCTTGACTCCGCAGTCGCGACAGATGTCCCGCCGAATTTTTGGACGACGATCTTCAATGATTACACCTCTCCCCAATTAACTCTATCTTTTTAGTATAAACCTATCACTTTGCTATTTCAATAACAAATACTTGTATAAACACTGCCATAAATGCCTATCCTCTAAATGAGGTGGTTATTTATGTCCAAACTGAAGAACTTGCTTGCTAAAAACCGGCTTACATTGTATGTACTTATAATTTCACTGACCTTCATGATATTCACCCTGGTCCATGATAAGCCAAAAGTGAGTATCCAGACAGTTAATGAAAACCAGTTGACAGAAGCGGAAAAAACCCTTAAAGAAAACCGGGAACTTAAAAACAGGCTGGCCAAACTGGAGCCGCCCGCGCCGGTTAAAATGGTAGCTTCAGACAGCATCATCCCTGTCGAACAAACGCTCCCTGCGCTTACGGTAATGGAGGAAGGAATACGGGTTCCATTTGAAGAGGTTTACCAGGACACGGCATGGGTCCGCCCCGACTACCAGCCGTACTGGCACAGCATAAACGGCCAATGGTGCAGAGTCCCCGACCGGATTCACAACTCCTATCACAGGCTGTTTGCCACCCAGGGAACCCCCGTGCTGTGGGGTGAAACCCTTCATAACTGCGGCATAGCTGAGCTTGCCGGTGATATTGAACTTCCGGTTTATGGCAACAAAGCATCTGATTCGGTTGCTATAATTGCTGTCTACCATATGGTTACAGAAATAATCGTTTTTGATAAGCAGGTAGTACTGGTTGGTACACCTGCCAGGACCGGTGTCCAGGTCCTGGCAGTAGACCTCAGGGATCTGGTATCAAGTGTTTCCGGTGAAATCATGGCCTTAAATGAAAACAAGAAATTTATCTTTCAGCTGGTCACGCCTGACGGATACGAAATTGATTACAACAATATGACGGTGAGCTTTTAAACCATAAAATGAAAATGTCCCAAGCAGTGGGGCCCCGCCCGCTTCTGGGACATTTTTTCTGACCTTCTTTATGAGGTAAACCTTTTCTTAATTTCCTGCAGCCACTGTTTCCCTTTGTCAATAGAAGCCTGAACAGCCTCCGGGGCCGGACCTCCAGGAACTCTGCGGGCAGCCACACACTTTTCAATATTGATGGCATCAAAAATATCAGCTTCTATCACCGGTGAAACCTCCCGATATTCCTCCAAAGTGAGGTCTTCCAGGGATTTTCCCCTGTTGATGCAGTCCAGAACCAGTTTACCGACTATCTCATGTGCCTTTCTAAACGGGACTCCACTTTTGGCCAGGTAATCGGCAACCTCGGTGGCATTGGTAAAGCCTCCGCGGGCAGCCTGTGCCATTACCGTTTCATTGAGGGTCATTGTATCCACCATAGGCGTGAAGACCATTAGGCATCCCTTAACAGTATCAATGGCGTCAAAGAGAGCTTCCTTGTCCTCCTGCATGTCTTTATTATATGCCAGAGGCAGTGACTTCATCACTGTCAGCAGCGCCATCAGGTCGCCATATACGCGCCCGGTTTTACCCCGAATGAGTTCTGCCACATCAGGGTTCTTTTTCTGGGGCATAATACTGCTCCCGGTAGAATAAGCATCATCCAGCT
This sequence comes from Phosphitispora fastidiosa, assembly GCF_019008365.1. Taxonomy (NCBI): domain Bacteria; kingdom Bacillati; phylum Bacillota; class Clostridia; order Eubacteriales; family Peptococcaceae; genus Phosphitispora; species Phosphitispora fastidiosa. The sequence goes on from NZ_JAHHUL010000012.1 coordinate 26,643, forward strand.
CCACAAACCTGAATTCGGCAGATGACCACAAGATGATTTCCTCACAGAAACGGCTTAAGTGCATCATGATAATGGAAGCTGCGGCACAAAACTCAATGGCAAAATCCCGGTCACTGACACCATCTAGACTGTTTTCGGTGATCCCGGCAAAGCCAAGTTCTGCAGCAACACTGTTCCGGTCAAGATCAAAGGTAGTCCCGGCGAGGGCGCCGGATCCCAGGGGCAAGACATCAGTCCTCTCCAGGCAGTCCAACAGCCTGCCCATATCCCGGGCAAACATCCGGAAATATGCCATCAGGTGATGCCCGAAAGTAATAGGCTGTGCCCGCTGCAGATGGGTATAACCGGGCATAATCGTCCCGGTGTGACCTTCCGCCAGCTTCAGGAGGGTTTCCTCAAGCCCTGCCAGCAGGCCCGCCGTGGCGCAAATTTCCTCTTTCAGGTACATTTTGATATCAAGGGCTACCTGGTCATTCCGGCTCCTGGCAGTATGAAGCTTACGACCGACATCACCGATACGATCTGTAAGCAGTTTTTCGATATTCATATGGATATCCTCTGCCCCTACATCAAATTGGACCCTGCCGTCTTCTATATCTGCAAGAATCGCCGTCAGTCCGGAGATAATGGCATCAGCCTCTGCGGGCGAAATAATCCCCTGTCTGCCAAGCATCCCGGCATGGGCAATACTGCCCCTGATATCCTGCCTGTATAGCCTTTGGTCAAAAGATATTGATGAATGAAAATCTTCAACTACCTTGTCGGTGCCCTTGGTAAATCGTCCACCCCAAAGTTTCATGGTGTTCCTCCTGTAACATAAAAAGTGCTCAACCTTTCAGCCATAGGCTGATAATGAGAACCATCAGGATGGCCTCTAATACAATCATAATCATCCCCATGCTGCGGGTCTTCTTAACCTGGGTCAGGAATTCGACTTCCAGCCACTTCTTAAATTCGGGATCCTTCTGAGCCGCTTTCCATTGACTACTCTTCACCCTTCTGCTGACAATCTTTTCAGGTTTGTAGTAATAAAATCCGCCCAGAAAAATACCCACCCCACTAAGGACAAGCAAACTGATAAAAACCGGAGTACTTAACATCATCCACAACTTCCTTTTAATAATTTGTTCCGGCGGCCCGGAAAGATTAGTCCCTCAAGCCGGCCTTTTTCTCCATGATGGCCCTGACCGTCAATGGCAGTCCAAAAAGGTTGATAAACCCTTCGGCATCCTTCTGGTTATATACCTCATCACGGCCGAAGGTGGAAAATTCCTCATTATAAAGGGAATACCGCGACTTCGCTCCTGCCGGGGTACAGCTGCCTTTATAGAGTTTCATCCTCACTGTCCCGGTAACACTCTTCTGAGTAGTATCCACAAACGCATCCAGGGCCTCCCTTAAAGGATGATACCACTGCCCGTAATACACCAACTCGGCATATCGTTGGGAAACCAGGTCTTTATAATGCAGAGTATCCCGGTCAATGCAAAGCAGTTCCAGTTCGCGGTGGGCGGCATACAGGACCGTCCCCCCCGGTGTTTCGTAAACCCCTCTGGATTTCATGCCTACCAGCCGGTTTTCCACCATATCAACAATACCGACACCGTTGGCCCCGGCGGTTTTGTTCAACTCCTCTATCATCCTGACCCCATCCATAGCTTCTCCGTTCAGCCTGACCGGAATCCCCTGCTCAAAGTCCAGTTCGACATAGGCAGGCTTATCAGGCGCTTTATCAGGTGGAGTTGTCATCAATAACATATCGTATTTGGGCTCATTCCACGGGTCCTCCAGGTCTTCACCCTCATGGCTCAGATGCCACAGGTTGCGGTCCATGCTGTAGGCATGCCCTTTTTTAACCGGAATGGGGATACCCCTCTCCTCTGCATAAGCAATAGCATCCTCCCGGGAGCGAATGTCCCATTCACGCCATGGGGCAACAATCTTCAGGTCAGGCGCCAGGGCTTTCACTGCCAGTTCAAACCTCACCTGGTCATTTCCTTTTCCGGTGGCCCCGTGAGCAATGGCTTCCGCCCCCTCCTGCCGGGCAATCTCCACCAGCCTTCTCCCAATAAGAGGCCTGGCAAAAGATGTCCCCAACAGGTATTTACCTTCATATACAGCCCCGGCCTTTAGGGTCGGCCAGATGAATTCCTCAACAAAGTCTTTCTTGACATCCTCAATGTATATCTTGCTGGCCCCGGTATTAATGGCCTTTTCCTGTAGGGGGGCAAGTTCTTCACCCTGACCTACATCGGCAGCCATGGCGATTACTTCATACCCGTAGTTCTCTTTCAGCCACGGAATGATTATGGAGGTATCCAACCCTCCGGAATAAGCAAGCACAACTTTTTTGGGCATAGTGTCAAACTCCTCTCTTATATCATTGTCAGGGCAAGTACGGCCTTTTGCGCATGAAGCCTGTTTTCAGCTTCATCAAAGACAACCGAGTTCGGCCCGTCAATTACCCCTGCAGAGACTTCCTCACCCCGGTGGGCAGGCAGGCAGTGCATAAACAGATAATCCGGCTTCGCGACGCTCACCAGCTCTTCATTGACCTGATAAGGCTCAAATATCTTCAGACGTTCCGCATGCTCCTCTTCCTGACCCATGCTGGCCCATACATCTGTATAAACAATATCGGCATCCTTAACCGCCTTAAAGGGGTCGTCAGTTATCTCTATCACTGCTCTGGTTTCAACGGCATCGGCCCTGGCAATCCTCACTATTTCCTGACTTGGTTCATAACCTTCGGGAACAGCCGCCGAAATGTGCATTCCCACTTTAGCGCAGCCATTGAGAAGGGAGTGGCAGACGTTGTTGCCATCACCGACATAAGCCAGTTTCAGTCCTTCAAGGCAGCCCTTGTGTTCCAGAATAGTCTGAAAATCGGCCAGAATCTGGCAAGGGTGGTTCAAGTCGGTAAGTCCGTTAATTATCGGTATACTGGCATATTTCGCCAATTCTTCAACATCCGAGTGGGCAAAGGTTCTGATCATGATTCCATCCAGGTAACGCGATAACACCTTAGCCGTATCGGCAATAGTCTCCCCGCGTCCCAACTGGAGTTCCTGGCCGCTCAAAAACAGTGGATAACCCCCCAGCTGGTGCATGGCAACCTCAAAAGATACCCTGGTCCTGGTGGAAGACTTGGTAAAAATCATCCCCAGGGTTTTTCCGTTTAGTATCGGGTGGGCTTCACCCTTTTTCTGTTTGGTTTTCAGATCCTGGGCCACTTTCATAATTGCCCATATCTCTTCCCTGGTCAGTGAATACAGGGCAAGCAGATCCTTACCCCGCAGACCGGAATGTAAACTATTCATGTCATCCCTCCTGTACGATAATAGTTTACCTTATCTGGTAAAGCTATACAATATGTGAAATAAATTCGCCCATGGTCTCATCAAGTATTTTTACAGCATTGTCGATATCTTCAAATGAAATAGTAAGGGGTGGGAGAAACCGCAATACATTTGCACCCACACAGTTAATCAATAGCCCCTTGCCCCGGCAGGAATCTACTATTTTTCCGCCATCAACGGTAATCCCCATCCCGAGAATCAGACCTTTACCACGCACATCAGTGACAAAGGAATATTTTTCTTTGAGACCGTCAAGTTTTCCTGCAAAATAACTGCCCTTTTCCACCGTTTCAGCCAGGAATCCTTTGTCTGCCAGAAGGCTTACCGCAGCACATCCTGCTGCCGCTGCCAGAGGATTGCCGCCAAAGGTTGAGGCATGGTCACCCGGCTGGAAGCATTCCGCCACCTTATCTTTTGCCATCAAAGCCCCCATCGGGAAGCCTCCGGCAATGGCCTTGGCCAGTGTCATCATATCAGGCTCAATGCCGTAGTGCTCATAGGCAAACAATTTTCCCGTCCGTGCCAGGCCGCACTGGACCTCATCAAAAATAAGCAGCAGACCCTTATCGGCACAGAGCTGTTTTACTTTATGCATGTAATCATAATCAGCTACATTGACCCCGCCCTCACCCTGCACCGGTTCCATCAGAATAGCACAGGTATGCGGTGAAACCGCCTTTTCCAGGGCAGCAATATCATTAAAAGGAACATACCGGAACCCCCCCGGCAGCGGGTCCAGGTCCTTCTGGTATTTGGGCTGTGCAGTTGCCGTTATGGCAGCAAGAGTCCGGCCATGGAAGGATTTTTCCATGGTTATTATTTCATATTTATCAGGGCCCAGGTATTTCCGGGCATACTTGCGGGCCAGCTTGATTGCCCCCTCATTGGCTTCAGCCCCGCTGTTACAGAAAAAAGCCTTATCCAGGGCGGAATTCTCAACCAAGAGCTTCGCCAAATCCACCTGGGGCTCAATCCAGTACATGTTGGAGACATGCATCAGGTTTCCTGCCTGTTCCCGAATGGCCTGAACCACTGCAGGGTGGCAGTGCCCCAGGGAATTCACCGCCAGCCCCGCAACAAAATCAAGATACCTTTTTCCGTCAGCATCCCATACATATACTCCTTCACCCTTAACAAGCGCCATGGGCAGCCGCCCATATGTATGCATCACATATTGCTGTCCATTTGCCATTATTTCCTTTGTATTCACAGGAATTTCCCCCCTAAATTTTCGTCAGTTCCAGCTACTTGACGACCATGGTCCCAATACCCTTATCGGTAAACACCTCCAGCAGAATGGAATGAGGTATCCTCCCATCAAGGATATGTGTGCTGTTTACCCCTTTTTCTATCGCCTGTACACAGCACTCCACCTTGGGAATCATTCCTCCGCTGATAACACCTGAGGCAATTTTCTGTTCAACCTCACCAAGCTTGAGCTCTGATATAAGTGTTTCCTTATCACTGTAATCTTCAAAAATGCCCTCAACATCAGTAAGCAGGATCAGCTTATCAGCATTCAGGGCCGCAGCCACCTCACCGGCAACATAATCTGCATTGATGTTGTAGCTTTCCCCCTCTTCCCCGACACCGACCGGGGCTACTACGGGAATATACCCCTGGCTGATAATAGTCTGGATTATTTCCGGGTTGATTTTTTTCACATCTCCCACAAACCCGATATCCTGCAGGGAATGGTTGCCCTCAGAATCAACAGCCCTGCCCATTTTTTTCACAGCCTGGATAAGGCTGGCGTCTTTTCCGGACAGCCCCACAGCTTTGCCGCCGTGCCTGTTAATCAGGGCCACTATCTCTTTATTAATTTTCCCTACCAGGACCATCTCCACGATTTCCATGGTAGCCGGATCTGTCACCCGGCACCCGGCCACAAACTGTGAGGGTATATCCAGCCGCTTCAGCATTTCAGTGATTTCCGGCCCGCCCCCGTGGACTATCACCGGGTTAATTCCAATTAATTTCATTAGAATCACGTCATTAATTACCGCTTGTTTAAGGTTATCATTTACCATGGCATGACCACCATACTTGATAACAACTGTTTTCCCGTAGAATTTCCTGATATATGGCAGGGCTTCAATAAGAATACCCGCTTTTTCTACTGCATTCTTCATCATCTCTCAACCCCTCTCATATTCTATTTAGTTCCCTGTGTGCTACACAGACCTGTTGTGCCTGCCGGTAATCCTTTCTATGTCGATCCGAATCATTCGGAGCACAGCGAGCTTTTCTTTCGGCACCGGTGAAATTTCTGTATCGCGGTATTTTTCCACTAATTTATTCAAACTTAAGGACACTTCACTTTTTCCTTCCACCTCTGCGGCTTTTCCGAAAACCGCCACACTCTCAAATTCATATGTATATGTACAGGGACTGTCACCTGTTCGTTTGCAGCCCGGGTCAGCCACAGTAAAGCAAACCAACGGGTTGTGGGCCAGGATATCCCACTTAAGCCCTTTAAGGCCTGTATGGATATATATCTTTTGCTGCTCCCGGTCAAAAAAATAGTTCACGGGAATACAGTATGGCATATCGTCCCGGCACATCGCCAAAAACCCTGTCTGTTCCCGTTCAAGTATTTCCATACACTTTTCCGGTGTCAAATCTTTTCCAGACAACATTTGCCCTCCTCCGGTATTTTTTTACGTAGTAATATTTATTAAAATATCCCCAGGATATCTTTCCCGGCCATTATCGCACTCCAGTGCAGCTGGTAGGCAAGGGAGATTTCGGTGTGTGCCGCAAAACCGCAGAGCCTGCAAGGGTTATCATCAGTTGTCCGGTTTTGCAGGTAACACCCCTGGTTAAACGAACCGTCAGGCTCAATATTAGCAATCATCCAGGGCTCACAAACCCATGTATTTTGTTTAAGCTTTTCCATGGCCGGGATAGAATCACTGATGGGATAACCAACTTTCTTCAGCTTAATCAGCTTATCAAGAATATCGGCACGTTCTTCCCATGTAAGCAGTAAATCTTCACTTTCCGGATATGGATAAAAAAACTGAATGGTAATGCCTCTTACAAGCGGCGCCAAAAATCTGACCAGAGCGGGAACTTCCCTGTGGTTGATGCGGTTTATGGTGATATTGGCAAAAATCTTGGGGTGTTTTGAACTCTTGATGTTGTGAATTATCCGGTCAAATGACTCTCCCCGCAGACGGTCATGGGTTTCCCGCAGTCCGTCAAGGCTGACCCATAATATGTCGGCACCCACATCCAGCGGCAGGGTCCCGTTAGTTGTCACTCCAACACAGAAAAAATGCTTCCGGGCTTCCCTGACAATATCTTTTACAGTCCGGCCGCCATCCTTCCACAAAAGTGGTTCCCCACCCTCCAGGATTAAAACCCTAATCCCCTGCTCCCGGAACTGTGGCAATAATTTCATAATCATTTCCCACTCCAGGTCTGGGACTGGCCTCTGCCAGTAGGGACACTGCCGACACCTAAGAGTACACCTGTGGGTCAGCTTCATCCCGGCAAGTATCGGCCTCTTATCATTCATGAACCTTGCCCTGACATAATACCGGGCCAGGTACATCACCTGCGAAAATTTCATTCCCACCCCTGTTCTTCCTCTCCTCATATACTTTAAACCGGCAGTCATGTCCTCCGCTCGGCAGCTATGACCTGTAACTGGCATTTATCTTCACATAATCAAATGAAAAATCACACGTCCAGGCTGTTGCTTTTTCACTGCCATGATGCAAATCAATAGTAATCTTAACTTCTTCGCGGCTAAGAATCTCTTTAGCCCGCTCCTCACTAAAATTAAGAGCAGCCCCGTTTTCGGCCATTTTCTCATCCCCAATGAAGATATCAATCCTTCCCGGGTCTAGGTCTGCACCCGAGTACCCGGCAGCACAGATAATCCGGCCCCAGTTGGCATCCTCACCGAAAACTGCAGTTTTCACCAGGTTGGAATTGGCCACTGCCATGGCCACTGCCCCGGCATCTGCAAAGGTCGGGGCATTCCTGACCTCCACCTCTATGAATTTCGTCGCCCCTTCCCCATCACGGGCAATCATTCTGGCCAGAGCGGCACAGACCTTTTCCAGGGCATCCCTGAAGACAAGGAAATTCTCATCTTCCCTTTTGATGGGACTATGCCCCGCCAGGCCGTTGGCCAGTATAACCAGGGAGTCATTGGTACTGGTGTCTCCATCTACAGTGACCATATTAAAAGTTCTGGCAGTGACATAAGTGAGGGCCTTTTGCAGCAGCTCAGAGGTTATCCCGGCATCAGTTGTCACAAAGGCCAGCATAGTGGCCATATTTGGCCTAATCATCCCTGACCCTTTGGCAATCCCCCCAATAGTAACGGTCCTGCCCCCGATTTCAAATTGTATCAGGGCTTCCTTCGAAACCGTATCTGTTGTCATTATCGCCAGAGCGGCATCATGTCCACCCGGGGAACTCAAGGCTTGCGAAGCTTCACTTATCCCCGCTTTTATCCTGTCCATGGGCAGCTTATCACCAATTACTCCTGTTGATGCCACTACAACATCTTCAGGACTGATTTTAAGGTGTCCTGCGGCTTCACGAGCCATTTCCAGAGCCATAGCCATGCCGTCTTCGCCTGTGCAGGCATTGGCACAGCCGCTGTTAACAACAACAGCTTGGGCTCTGCCGCCGGCAATATGCCGTTTAGACAGCACCACCGGAGCAGCCTTGACCGCATTGGTGGTAAATACCCCTGCGGCGGCAGCCGGAACCTCAGAAACTATTAATGCCAGGTCTTTTTTGTCGTACTTAATCCGCGCCTTTACCCCTGCAGCCCTGAACCCCTGCGGAGCAGTGATACTTCCCTCTATGTATTGTATATCATGAATCATATATTTTCCTCCTAACCTTAACTAGGTCTCTCAGAAAACCTCTGTATGTTCAAGGCTTTGCGCCTTATCCTTTATGTTGGCTCCGGAAATGCCTGTGGAATTTGGTGAGGTGTTGTACAAGATTTTCCTCGCACTGAGGCCGCGAGAAATATTACCGCAGTTCCGCTGAGTGAAGCCACAGACCGGAGCCACGGAGGGCGAAGCCGCCATTGAGGCAGCAGCGGAGCCGTTGCCGCTTTAGCGGCTTACGGATTCCGGCGTGCCCCTTGCGGGTAGAGCCAAATTGGCGGTTTAGTCTGTGGCTTCACCAGGAACAAGGTTAGATTTCTCCGGAAGCAGTGCGGAAAATCGTTACAATAGCTCACCAAACTCCATTTCCGGTCATTTTCGGAACCTGCCTATAGACATCTTACGGAAATACCGGTACATAATCAAGCCCTGTTTTCTCATTTAGCCCAAACATCAGGTTCATGTTCTGTACCGCCTGCCCTGATGCTCCTTTAACCAAATTATCAATTGTGGATACAACTACAACCCTACCGGTCCGGCTATCCACGGTCAGGCCAATATCGCAAAAATTGGATCCATAGACCCACTTGGTCTGGGGATACTGTCCCCGGGGATGGACCCTGACAAAAAACTCTTCACTGTAAAAATTCTTATATAGCTCAAGAAGCTCGTCTGTTGAGTATGAATTTACGAGAGATGCGTAAATAGTACTGAGGATTCCCCGTGTCATTGGAACCAGATGAGGGGTAAAAGAAATGGTGACACCTGTCCCGGCCAGTTTGCTGAGCTCCTGCTCAATTTCCGGGGTATGCCGGTGTCCTCCGATATTATATGCCTTAAAGTTCTCATTACATTCAGCATAATGGAAAGCCAGATTCAGCCCGCGACCTCCCCCTGACACCCCTGACTTGGAGTCGGCTATCACAGTATCTGTTTTTACCATCCCGTTTTTCAAGAGCGGCGCCAGGCCAAGGATAATACTGGTGGGATAGCATCCGGGATTCCCGATGATATCTGCTTCCAAAATCAACTTCCGGTTAATTTCAGGCAGCCCGTATACCGACCTGGCTGCAAGATCCGGGGTCTTATGGGTAACTTTGTACCACTCTTCATAGGTCTTAATGTCATCAAACCTGTAGTCAGCTCCAAGGTCGATGACCTTTTTACCTGCCGCAGCCATATCCTGCACCACTTCCATTGAGACACCGTGTGGAAGCGCGGTAAATATCACATCACACCGTTCAGCCAATGACTGTGTATCCTGAACCTCCAACACAGCTTCCGAAAAACCTCCGGTACTGGGAAACACACTGTCAAAACGCTGTTGAGAATAGGTCTGTGATGTCAGTCCCACCAACTCTACTTCCGGATGGCGGGACAGTATCCTGATTAGTTCCACTCCAGTATAACCGGTAGCCCCAATAATTCCTGCCTTAATCATTCTCTTTTCATCTCCTCTAATCAGCGGTATAAATTTCCTGCCTAATAATTTATAATTATACATCACTACTGCATAAAAATGCAATAGCAGACAAGCTGTTTTTTTCTTTTCGACAGCAGTGTTTACATTTCCTTTTATGTATGAGTTTATCCAGTTTTTCGACAATCAATTTAAAAACTTTTCGACACATAATTTGAGACTTATTTCAAGCAAATATGCTATTATATTAAAACTAATGACCTACAAAAAACAGAGGGGGAATTCTAAACATGACTTCAGATATGTTGATAATCCCCGAAAAAGAAACAAAACAACCAAATATTCTCCTACAATTTATAGTAATACTGATAGCAGCTATCGCAATTGCCAGGCTGGCATCTCCTCAGATCTGGGCAAACCATAGCAATCTCTGCCATGCCATGCTGGAACTGACATGTATATTTATAGCCGTGGTCATTTTTCTAGTGGTCTGGTTTACCTATGAACGTTCCGGTTCCGGACCTTACAATCACCTGATAGGGTTCGGATTCGTGGCAGTTGCTGTATTTAACATATTTCACGTTATTTATTACCCCGACTTTAATCTGTATCCTGACGGGCGCAGGGACCTGACACTTTATTACTGGACTCTCAGCAGTTTCGCCGAGGGGATCATGCTGCTCATTGGGACCCTGAAGCTCTGTAAGGCAAGAATCAACAAATGGGTTGGATTAACCACCTCCCTCGTATCCGCTCTAGGCATCTCCTACCTAATTCTGTTTTTTCCGGAGAGATTACCCCTTCTGGCCACAGAAAATGCAGTGGTAACACCGGTCAAGACGGCCTTCGAATATTTTATTATAGCAATATTTATAGTTGTGCTCTGGAATACTGCCAGGAATTCTGCAGGAACCCAGGATGCACCCTCAAAATACATTATCCTTGCCGTAATGTTCGTTGTGCTTACCGAACTCTGCTCAACCCTCCCAAATGCCCTCTCCCCCTTTTTTAGTACCTTTAGACATATTCTAAAAATCATATCGTATTTTTTCCTTTTCCGCGGGATTTTTGTAAATGCCGTTACCTTTCCCTACGACAAACTGGAACATTCCCAGAAGTACCTCAACAGCATACTGAACGGATTACCACTGGGTTTGATAACCTACAATTCCGATTTCAGGCTTTCCTTTGCCAACCTCAGAGCCAGAGAAATCCTCGGCTGTGAGCATGAAGATATTAAGGGCCTGTCAACTGCCGAAACCTCGGAAAAGTTTTACACAGAAAATTCGCGACACCTTCCCGATAACAGTCTGGAAGCAGCAGGGCAGATATTTGAACAGCTTGGCACCGTCAAGAACAAGTGCGGTGAGCCTGTCAGACTTGACATAGATGTCCAGCGCCTTGAACCCGGGGGTTTTTTATATATTTTTGATGAGGCCGCTAAGGCGGAACAATTAGAAAACCTGGTCCTGCAAACCCGACCTATTTTTAGTTCTTTGAGCAACCCGGTTGTCATCTTTGACAGAAATAAAGAAATCATTTGGTATAATAGGGGATTTTTGAGCGCCACCGAAATGAATACCTCCGACATCCTTGGTATCAGCAGCCGGCAGCTGCTCAAAAGCCTGAAGTTTTCCAAGAAAAAGCTGCCCTCCGGTACCCTGCCGAAAATGTGCCCCAGCCGCACCTTCGAAATCTCTGTGGTTACCCCTAAGGGAACCAAAAAGGAGCTCATCCTCCATGCTTCATCTATTTTAAGTACTTCAGGGAAGTTGATGGGATATATTGCAATAGCATCAGACATTACAGCTGCCAACATTGCCAAGGAAAAGCTGCGCCAGCAGGAGAAGCTGGTTGTCCTGGGACAGATGGCTGCCGGGATTGTCCATGAAATCAGAAATCCACTTACAACTATCCAGGGGTTTACCCAATTGATCCAGGCAAAAACTGCCGAACAATCTACCAGGGAATTTACCCATATAATCCAAGGGTCAGTTGGTGATGTAAACAGGGTTGTTACCGATTTCCTCTCCTTCGCCAAACCCTGCCCCTGTAACTTAAAGCCAGTATCTCTGACCCTACTGATGAACTCTTTACGTCTGATGCTGGAAACCCATTCATTTATGCAGGGAGTCGATATATCTTTAATAACATCACCTGGTGAGAAAATGGTGCTGGCAGATGAAAGCCAGATAAAGCAGGTTATTTTAAATATTGTTAAAAATGCCATCGAGGCTATGTCTGGGACTAAGACCCCTAAACTTCTGATAACAACCGGAATCAAAAACCTGACAGAAGAAATGTTTATTAAAATTACAGATAACGGCAGGGGAATGACCTCAGAGGAAAAAATCCGGCTGGGGACACCTTTTTTCACTACTAAGGATACAGGAACCGGACTTGGTTTAAGCATATGTTACCAAATTATCAGGGAACATGGCGGCAGAATTGAAGTGGAAAGCAGCCCCGGTAAGGGAACAACCTTTTCTATACTCCTCCCTTATCAGGATATCACCCAAGGCAAACTGCCCGGAGTCTTTGAAATGGGGAAAACAGGATGATCAAAACAAAACCGGCAAACCCCGAGACACCGGCTTCATTTTTCCGAAAGCTGCCTAAGGACTCCTTTGAGCTCCCAATTTCAATTCCCATTAAGATTATTGAAGAATCCCCCCTGCCCTTTTCGGTATGTGATGCGGAAGGCAATTACATAACCTGCAACAAGGCATTTTGTGATTTGACCGGATTCACCCTGGAAGAACTGGTACAGACATCATGGATGGCAATCACACCTCCCGAGAATCTTAAAAAAGAAATCAGTCTTGCCTATAAGTTGGTAACCACAAGCGTCCCCCAGCGTATCGAAAAGGAGTACTTCCGCAAGGATGGGACCAGGGTTCCTGTAGAACTGATTATACACAGGCATTTTCAACCGGCTGCCAAGACATGTTTTGACTTTACTTTTGTTATCAATGTTGAAAACTTGAGAAAGATGACTGATAATGTCCTTGATGTGATTACCGAGACCACACCCGAAGGGATCATCACATACTTGAGTCCATCTATACATAAAATTCTGGGCTATGATCCGGATAAAGTTGTTGGGATGCACCTGTTTGACCTGGTACATCCCGATGATATTGAAAGGCTGAGTATTGCCTTCAGCTCCTTTCTATCCGGAAGGGCTCCTGCCAAAACTGATTTCCGGTGCAGGCATATTAACGGTTCCTATCTCTGGATGGAAACAGTCGGAAATCTCCTTTATGATCAGAACAATATTATTTCAGGTGCAGTGCTGAGTACCAGGGACATTACCCGGCGCAAGGAACTGGAAAAGACCATGGCCCACCTGGAGCAAATAAATCTTGTGGGCGAGGTTGCGGTGGGTCTGGGACATGAAATCAGGAACCCGCTGACTACTGTGCGCGGTTTCCTGCAGTTAATGCAACAAGAAGACGATTTAAACAGCTGCAGGGACCGGATTAATCTCATGCTGGAAGAACTGGACAGGGCCAATTCAATCATCAAGAAGTTTCTGTTCCTGGCCAAAGATAAAGCCCTTCATTTAAAAGTGCAAAATCTCAATATTATCATACAGTCTGTCTCTCCCGCAATCAAAACAACGGCCAAACAATCCGGTCTGCGGGTGAAAACTGACCTGGGCATTACCCCTGACCTGCAGCTTGACGAGTCAGAAATTATCCTTCTGCTGAAAAACCTCTCACGGAACGGTCTGGAGGCAATGTCCCCCGGAGGAACGCTGCTGATAAAGACATATGTCGAAGGCCGCTCTGTTGTATTGGCGGTATCTGACCAGGGAACCGGTATCCCCGACGACGTGGTGGGAAAAGTAGGAACTCCTTTTTTTACCACCCGCGAAAACGGCATCGGCCTTGGAATGGCCATCTGTTACCGGATAGCTGCCAGGCATAACGCCACTGTAAAACTCGAAACCGGTCCTTCGGGAACAACAGTTTTTGTGAATTTCGAAGCCTGATTTGCCTCCTGAACCCACCTTTTACCTCCTGACCCAACCGGTGAACATGGCCTGCAGTTTTGCCGGATCCTCAGTCAGAACAAGGTAAATATGGAGCGGGACAGTACCCAGGAACCATAATGTGCCCAGGAAGTGATAAAACCGCACCTTTTGAATAGTGACAGGATATGGGAGTACATATCCGAAATTGCTAGAATACAGGATCAGGCCGGTAATAAACATAAATATAAAAATAAAAAACCAGGAACTATAAATAAGCCTCTGCCCGGCATTATATTTGCCGTGAACAGGGGGGTTTTTTTCCATAAAAAAGTAGTACTTCAGCAATCCCTTGAAATCAACGGCATCCTGCCTCCTGAACCTGATATCCCGGTAAGCCCCTGTCACCAGATGGTGGTATACCCAGGCAAGAAATATTCCAGATTGCAAAATACCGGCGGTCATCTGCATAAAGACAGCGATATCCATATCATAAACATCCCCAAGGTCGACCGGGTAGGATATATAAAGTCCCGATATCAACAGGAATGTCACAGTAATAACTGAACTCCAGTGAAAGAGCCTGGTGAGCCGGGACTGGATATAAACCTTTTGAGGCAACTTTAATCACCCTCATTTTTACATTATTTGCAGGCTCTGCCTGCTGCCGTCTATTTTTATCAGGTGCACGGCACACGCCAGACAGGGGTCAAAGGAGCGGGCCACCCGCCCTATTTCAATTGGGTTATCGGCATCAGCTATCGGAGTTCCCACCAAGGCCTCCTCAAGGGGGCCTCTCATTCCGGCGCCATCCCTTGGTGAGCAGTACCAGGCTGAAGGTGTGACAATTTGGTAATGAAGGATTTTGTTTCCCTTAAACCTTACCCAGTGAGCCAGCGCCCCTCTCATGGCGCCTGTATAGCCCACCCCTTCCACTTCCCGGTCCGGCATTTCATATGGCCGGTAAATGGGTTTACCCGGTTCAAGCTGTTTCAGCCACTCTTTCATCATATTGCCAACGATTTTGGCCTCAATGACCCGGGCCATAATTCTGTCCATTGTAGAAATGCCTCTGCGGTATTCCCCTTTCATCCACAGGTGGGCAATGGGACCTGTCTCAAAAGGCTTACCGGTATACCTCGGGGCCTTGACCCACGAATAAGCGCCCTCCTTTTCAGGTTCAGGATTAGTTTCCTCTTCAGCAGGATGTTTGGGACTATCCTGGACAAACCACGAATAGTGTACATGTTCCCTGATTAGTTCCGGATTAAATTTTTCTATCCTGCCACCGCTATATACACCGAAGGGCGTCACATATTCGCTGTTTTTTCCGGGAACCTGAAAATTGCCATATGCCAGGAGATTCTCATAACCACGACCGATTTCAAAATAATCATCATATTTCCGGGCCACCAGTTGGGCATCAGGAAGCGCCCTTTCATGAATAAATTCCAATACAGTATCAAGTGAGCCCATAAAATTCTGAATCCTGTCAATAGTCGGCGGAGTAGTAACGCCACCCGGGATTATGCCGTGCTGGTGCGGCACTTTACCGCCAAAAATAGTCACCATTTCATGGGTAAGCCGGGCAATATCAAAATGCTGCCGATAACTATCGATCACCCGGTCGGTCTCCTGTCCGTTTAGCCGGTAATCGCTTTCATATCTCGGTATAAAAGGCGGCTGCTCCGGCCCCCTTATAAAATCCAAAACCGTCAGCAGATAAAAATGCCTGAGGTGGTTTTGCAGCAGGTCTGCCCCAAAACTAAGATTTCTTAATAAAACTGCATTTGACGGAATTTCTATTTTCAGGGCATCTTCCATAGCATGGGACGCTGCAATGGCGTGAGCAGTTGAGCAGATGCCACAGATGCGCTCCGTTAGGTAAGCAGCATCCCTGGGGTCCCTTCCCTTAAGGATTTCCTCAAAGCCCCTGAAAAAAATGCCGCTGCTGCGAGCATCAGTTACGCGTCCGTTATCCACATCCACTTCCAGGTTCCAAAAGCCGTTTATCCGGGTTACCGGACTGATACGGATTAATTTTGCCAAACGCTCACCTTCTTTTCCCTTTTTTTCCGTGCAGCCGATACCTTCCGAGGTTAATTTCTTTGATTGTTCCTTCAGGGACGAAGACTACTTCCCGTGTCTTGTCCTCCGAGTGTTTTCTGATATCACGTTTTACTCCTCCACTCTTGGGACGGGTTCCGTCTATCAGGGTTGTGCCCAGCCTCCCGGTTGCCACAGAGGCCGTGAGGTGTATCCCTATCCCTGCTGCAGTTATGGCTGCAATGCCTTTTCCGATTTTATCGGTTGTGGTCCTCAGCCCCAGTACATTCAAATCAGGCAGGTGTGCATAAAAAGGGGACATACCATCCGGAAAATCAGGGCTGACACAGCCAATACACGGTGTGTTGGCTTCAACCGGCCAGCTGTTATGCTCACCAATCCACTGCCTGGTGGGACAGTCAACAAAAGTTACCGGTCCTTTACAGCCAATTTTATAAGTACATTTCTCTTCACCGGGGTGTGTGGCAAACTCACCGTTGTCAAAGTGCTGCCTCCGGGGACACCAGTCATGTATCCGCCTGCCAAAGAAGATCTTGGGCCTGTTAAATGTATCTAATTCCGGAATTCCATAAAGAAGCAAATGGGTCAGGGTTCCCAATGCCCAATCCGGGTGTACCGGACAGCCGGGGACATTTATTACCTGGTTGTCTACAACCTTATGAACCGGAACAGACCCCGACGGATTCGGGTAGGCGGCATACGGACCGCCAAAGGAAGCACAGGTTCCTACTGCCATTACATATTTTGCCTTGGCAGCAGTGAACCTGATGGCCTCAAGGTCGGTGAATATACTGCCATCGGCATGATGCCCGATGGCTCCATACCTGCCCCCGGCCTTTAACGGCACAGTTCCTTCTGCAATCAGAATAAATTCTCCCTGTTCCCGTTCCACTGTCTCCTTAAGATGCTTAATCGCCATATCACCTTCAGCAGCCATGGTGGTGTTACTATAGCAGAGGTCAATTGTGTCAAACAAAAGCTCCCGCATACCGGGACGCAGGGTATTGGCCACGGAAAGGAAATCACCCGTGCAGGTCATCATCTCAAGCCAGATTACCGGCGGCTTCTTTCTCCCTGCAAAGGCCTCAGCTAAATGTGGGATCACGAAATCAGACAACTGAAGGGCTGCCGTGGTTGCCATGGCCGTTTTGAGGAACTGCCGCCTTGTAAGCAATTAATTTTCCCCCTCCCGTTTTCTTTTTATACTTTCCCTTTTTAAAAGAAAAAATGCGGGAACCGTTAACGCGCCCGCTTTTTTTCAGCCCTCATCTTCTTAGCAGCTCTCATGAACAGGTTATAAATCTCAAGCCTGTTATTAATGTCTTTCAAATTCTGGCTTTGGTTCATAATTCATCCTCCCAGCAACGGTTATTATATCTAAAGTATATCCACAGGTTCCGGTAGATAAACTCATTATGAATACCACCCCCCAAAAAATAATCACCGCATTCGTAATATTAAACCAAGTGCTTTAGCGGCCTCAAACCAAAGGAGAAGAAGAATGATACAGCTTGATATTGTCGAGCGACTTCAAAAAGAACTTAAATATGTAAACAGTATGGTCAGGGAAATAAGCGGAAAGGCAATGACACTTTCTAAAAGTGGGATAAAGGTTGTTCATGGTAAAAAAACAGCTCCCCGGTCACTTGCCGATTCTGTTCACATGTTCAGTGGAAAGGTCCGGGAACATCAGACAGCACTAATAATGTTACAGGAAAAGGTCGACCACCTTTATGACCTGGTAACCATCTATAACCAAAATGAGCAGGATAACTCTGCTGATTGATAAGGCAGCGGCTCAAGGACATTAGGAAATCCTTGCCTATAAGTAGGGAATGTTAAATCAAGCAAGATAGGGAACTATCTTGCTTTTGACTTAAAGGAGAAAATAGGTGGATTAGGCAGTACTGTAGACCGCCTTTGCAGGCATTAACGCCACAAAACGAGTTATGCAATCTGTGAACCTATAGGATAATCGCAATATCCCTGCCGCATTTGCGGCATTTTTGGTTTTCCAGACCTGTTTCCATAGCTCTGTAACCCCGGCGGTCAATGATTAATGCCCCACACTCCGGGCAATATGTGCTGGAGGCCTCTGAGCCGGGAACATTGCCGAGGTAAACATAATTCAGTTTCCGCAGCGCTTCATCTCTGGCCTCCTCCATAACATATAAAGGTGTGGGAGGCAATTGCATTTTATAATTGGGAAAATAGCGTGAAAGATGCAGGGGGATGTCTTTGTTAATTCCAGCCAGCCAGTCAGCCAACCGGCTGATTTCCTCCTTCGAATCATTTAAACCGGTCACCAGAAGAGTGGTAATCTCAACATGACAATAGGCGCTGGCAGTCTCAACAGCCCGCAGGACCGGATGTAGTTCTCCCACACACGTTTCATTGTAGTAACTGTCCGAAAAACCCTTGACATCAATATTCATGGCATCAATAAAGGGCAGGATTTTCTTCAGGGGTTCAGGATTGATAAAACCATTTGTCACCAGCACGTTTTTGAGCCCACTGTCTCTGGCCAGTTTCGCTGTATCATATACATATTCATACCACATAAAAGGCTCGGAATACGTATAGGCGATTCCTATAGAATTACTGCCGCCATCTTCCTCAGCGGCAGCGGCAGCAAGCTGTTCAGGCAAAAAAGTTACCGATGGCGGGTCACCGTGGGCAATACTCCAGTTCTGACAGAAACCGCAGCGCAGGTTGCACCCAAAGGTGCCCACCGAAAAGATGTGCGCTCCGGGATAGAAATGGTACAGCGGCTTCTTTTCTATAGGATCAATACTGTGTGCTGAAACCTGAGCGTAATTAGCAGTATATAGCACTCCCCCGTCATTTTGCCTCACCCGGCAGAAACCCCTTTTCCCGTCAGCAATAACACACTTCTGAGGGCACAGAAGGCACAGTACCCTGTCATTGCCAATACCCTCCCAAAACATTGCCTGATTCATATTGACCCTCCTAATAATATCTGACAACTTCGAAACGCTGTAGCTGAACCGGCTCGTCAGGTCCAATACCCGCTTTTTGCCTGGCTATACTAACCTGCTGCTCCACTGTATCAATCCCCTCAAGGTTTGGCAGCAGCAGGCCTGACCTTCTGCCGCTGCGTACTATAACCCCATAACGCCTGACATCAAGCTGGCTCATGTTATTTATGGGCTCAGCAGGTTTTAAGACATCTACCGAATATACCAGCTCATCAAGTTCACCCGGCTCCACCGGTTCAAACCTGGGGTCTCCGGTTCCGGCGCTGATGGCATTATTAATAATTTCAAAGCCGATGTTATCAGTTGTCGGCATTATTGTCCCAATACAGCCCCTGAGCTGGCCGTGTTTCTTGAGAGATACAAAAACCCCGGCTTTTTCTTCCAGTACAGGACTGCTCCCGGTATCAGGATATATTTTCTTCCCTTCCCTTACATATCTCTCCAGAGCCATTCTGGCAAGGCTAACCAATTCACTTTCTCCCGCACGTTGTGCTCCAATTTTTTCTGCCCGCTCGTTAAATATACTCTCCAAGAGGCTTTCAGATTCCCCTCCCAAAGGTTTCAGTACCGCCACCATGTAGCCAACTCCGAACGGCCCTTCATATGACAATACTTCGGTATCCACCTTTACTCCATCTGCAGCCCCAAGCATCATGATAATTGAACGCAGACCGCATTCACCGGCAGCCTCAGCTAATTCCAGGTCGATGTTGAGGATACCTCTGAAGTCTTTCTTTGCGAGAAGGTCAACAACTGCCCGGTCAAAAACAGCCCCTTTTTCAGAATAGCCTGCAGTAGCATCCGGGGTCAGGCGGTGACTCATGTCGCCGCTGGCAATCAGAGCCGCCTTTTTCCCATGTCTGGTACATGCATCCTTGATGGCGGCCCCGAAAGCATATAATTCCTCAAAAGGCAGCATACTCATGGAAACTGGCACAACCGGGAGATCAACTCCGGCTCTGTTAAGAAAATACATAGGCACAAGCACACCATGGTCAAGCCTTGTTGTAATTCCGTACTCACCTGCCAAGTAATCATCTATAGCAAGTGCCGCAATTCCTCTTTTTCCGGCCTGTTGGATTATTTCGTTCACCAGAACCGGATCATTACTATACTTAAAATTCAGGTCAGCTCTAAATTGCTTTAAGTCCCCTGATGTGGTAACACTTCCGGTTATAGCCACCCCGTCAGAGAAAACAGCGCCATGAGGGGAAATTATGATAACTATCTCAGCCCCGCTCTCGATTATCTGTGAGGCAAATTTCTGCATGGCTGTAAACGTCCGGTCAACCTTCTTCGAGTCTGCTCCCCCCACCTCCGGCAGCAGTATCGGAGGATGGGGCGCTACGCCGTAAAAAACTATGTTACTCAACAGTGCACCCCCTTTAGTCATATTTTAGCCTTCCATTTTTATTATTATCCAACATGTGGTATTTCTATAGCCTGTTGGAAATTCCTTCATTTTAGTGGCATAGGCCATCCTATAGACCGCATATTGTTAAAAGAAAAGATAGTTAGGAGGAATACATTTGCGCCTGGTCTATATAAAAGCACTCCGGGTAAAAAAAATCGGCCTCTTGGTCGTGGCAGCAGCTCTAACTGTGACTCTTGGCCTGGGTTCCGTTATGTCGCTTAATCAGGCAGCCCCAGCAACCTCATGGGCAATCGCCAACCGCCTGATTATAGTTGACCCCGGCCATGGCGGGATCGACCCCGGGGCTGTTGGCTTTAATGGACTGCTGGAAAAAGAAATTGTACTCAAAACAGGAAATCACCTAAAAAAAATCCTGAACCAGGCTGGGGCAAATGTCATTATGACCAGAACCACAGATACTGAACTGAACAGGCGGAAGCGTGAGGACCTGGCCCTGAGAGTGGATATAGCTAATAAGAAAAATGCAGACCTATATATTAGTATCCATGTCAACTCTTTCCCTTCCTCCAGGTGGCGGGGGGCCCAGACCTTTTACCAGAAAAACCAGCCCGAAAGTAAAAAACTGGCTGAAGCAATTCAGTCAGAACTAATCGGGGTCATGAAAAATACAACCCGAAAGGCAAAACCCGAGGATTACTACACCACCCGAAATACAAAGATGCCTGCGGTTATTGTAGAAATTGGCTTTATTTCCAATCCCGCGGAAGCAAAACTGATGGTTAAAAATGAATACCAGCGTAAGCTTGCTTATGCAATTTATGCCGGTATCGCTAACTACTATGCCGAAAAAGCAGGTGAAGCGCCTCAGGGCGGACAATAATCAATCTCCTTATTATCAAAGGAGTGCCTGTCATCAGGCACTCCTTTGATAATTTATTCTTTCTTTTCCTCTGCTGCGGGCGGTGCAGGTGCCTGGAACCAGTGACAGGTATTACAATATGTACCTGTTACATTGGCGCCGGGCTGATTCTTATCATGGCACGCAAAGCAGTTTGGCAGGCCTTTCTCATTAGCCATCTGCGGGTGTTTACCCATCCATTGGGAATCGTGATTAGTTGGCCGTTTCAGGTGACAGCCGTAGCAATAACTGTTTGCCCTTGCAAAGTCAGCAATTTGATCTCCTGTGGAAGGAGTTGCAAATTTCTGGCTCTCTTTATCATAGTGGCACTTACTACAGTTATCAACATCCTGACGACCGGCCTTGCCGTGAATACTGCCCCACTGAGGATTCTCGTGTGAAGGCAGGGTTGCTCTGTCAGGCCAGTAGTGGCAGGCAGAACACTTTGTAGTTACACTGCGGGATTCATGGCATTTAATACAAACAAACATGTTAGGACGACGCTGTACACCAGGTGCAGCCTTGTTGGCCATCTGTGGGCTCCACTGGTTATAATCAGCAAATTCTGCTCTCGTAGTAACCTTACGTTCTGCGATATTCCCGTGAGTAGTAAACCTATGGCATTCGAGACATGAAATCTTAGCTGCAGCGTGCTTGGAGTGAGGTGCAATCAAGTCAGGAAGCAGTGTAGCATCCCTGTTCTCCATAGCGTGACAGCTTTGGCATGCCTCGTCACTGACAGTAGTATTCCGCAGTGCAATCGGCTTCTGGAATGACTTACCATCATGAGCTGCCTTATTCTGAGTCGGGTTATACCCCTCGTGGCACTCCAGACAGTCAACCTTGGCATGGACCGAAGTCTGCCATGTAGCGATTTCAGGCCACATTTCGTGACACTCTGTACATTGGGTTTGGGCTATGGTAGTATTATTAACCTTAGCCGGAGCCCCCTTGTCCTCACCGGAAGTATTTTTTGCCCCCGTAGAAGTACCCGCCGGGGCAGTTTTCTCACCGGAAGTCGGAGCAGTTTTGGGCCCGCAGCCCACAACCATAAAAGCTAAGATCACAAGCAGTGCAGTGAACAATGTTGCTGTCTTTAGGGACCACTTATGCAGTCTTTCCCTATTCATTTTTCTTTTTCCCCTCCTTTCTACCAAAATATATAAAAGTCCTAATTTAAATTATTCTATTAAAACAGTTATATTCCTCTTTTGGTTGCACAGTTTCTCTAGTTATTTTTAATGAAATTTCTGATATTTCTACTGTGATGGATAGCACTACATCGTGTCCTCCTGCTTACATCAAGCTGCTCTCGCAATTTGGACAAAAGAGACATACTAAAAGGGAAGGTAATAAATACCTTCCCTTAAAACCGGCGTAATTTCCAGTCCCCTTATTAACGCTTGGAAAACTGAGGAGCTCTCCGCGCTTTTCTGAGACCATATTTTTTTCTTTCTTTCATCCTCGGGTCTCTGGTCAGGAACCCGGCTTTTTTCAATGCGGAACGCAAATTGGGATCAGCCTTGATTAAAGCCCTGGCAATACCTAAACGCATAGCCCCTGCCTGACCCGTTGTGCCGCCTCCCTCAACCTTTGCCAGAATATCATACTGAGCAAGGGTGTTAGTCAGATTAAGCGGCTGCTTAACAATCATTTCAAGGGTCTTCTTACCAAAATATGCATCCAAGGGCCTGCTATTTACTATTAATTTACCTTCACCAGGCAACAGCCTTACGCGTGCAATCGCGTTCTTCCTGCGGCCTGTTCCCTGAAATTGAACCTGTGCCAATGTTTATTCCTCCTTCCATCCGTTAAACTCTTCTATCCGTTAACTCTTCCAATCCATGTAGACAGTTAAACTGCAAAATCCCATTTTTCCGGAAGCTGAGCTGCATGTGGATGTTCCGAACCACTGTAAACCTTAAGCTTACGTCCCTGGGCACGTCCCAGCCGATTATGTGGCAGCATGCCTTTTACCGCCTTTTCAATCGCACGTTCCGGCTTTTCTTTGAGCAGACGCTCGTATGACATAGTCTTTAAGCCACCGGGATAACCTGAATGGCGAACATATTGCTTCTGCTGCAGCTTTTTACCTGTAAGCTGAACCTTTTCTGCATTGATTACAATAACAAAATCTCCGGTATCAACATGCGGAGTGAAGATTGGCTTATGCTTGCCCCGCAAAACCCGGGCGATTTCAGTGGCAACCCGTCCCAGCGGCTTGCCTTCAGCGTCTATCACGTACCAGTTTTTCTTTATCTCATCTGGCTTAGCCATATAAGTACTCAATTTTGTTCCCTCCTTACCTATGAATCTAATATTGCCATAAATATAGTAAAATGTTACTTTATGAGCCGCTGCCATCTACCACTGGTCGCAGCATTCAATAATCCGGGGCAGTGGATTATTTAGTTATAAAGTCACGCATATATTTTATTACAAAAAGTAGTCAAATGTCAAGCAAAACGGTTTCAAAAAAGACTGTGCAGTCGTGCCAAAAGCGCCCACCTGCGGTGCAGCTTCCTGAGCCGGCCTGGCACATATGAATATTCTTCCAAAGCCTTAAGGAACATTTCATTTGCCTTCTGCTTATCACCTGTTTTTTTGTACACCATACCCATCCGGTATAAATTTTCAGTATTGGCAAAATTGGCAAAAGAACCGGCTAGCTGCTTAAATTTTTCGGACCGTGATCCTTTATGAGTTAGTTCATATCTGGTCAAATAAATGTACAGGAGCCCGTGCCCCACCCGCGGGTCAAGTTCCAGCGCCTTTTCCAGCGCTTCCTTTCCCTGATCCTCCTGCTGCAATTCCATATATGTCATTCCGAGGTAAAGATACAGTCTTGGAGAATTGGTTACTTTTTCAAGGGCTTTATTCAGATATTCCAGAGCGCTGTTATAACTTTTCTTTTCAAAATAGATACTCCCCAGTTCCTGTGCAGCATTGGCATCAGCAGGGTTAATCCGCAAAACCCCGCGGAGCTGTTGAATGCGGCTGTTCCGCCTGAAGGGGGCCAGGAAATCAGGCAGGAAACCAATATATGCCCGGTCCATAAAGGCATAAATCAAAAAAATAATGACCAGCGCCAGCAGCGGGCTTCGCGTCAAAAATGACAACAAAAAGTATAATCCCAGACCTTTGAACAATGCTATCACCCTACCAATATAATTTACCATATACAACTATTTTATCATACCTTTACTGTAACTGTTATCCAAAATTTCCATTTAAGTTTTATCGGAATTGATTTTTTTTCGGCAATTTTTGCAGTTTTTACGTGTCACAAACAGGGTATTGTCAAATTATGTCGAATAATTGGTTAAAACAAAGAGGGGGCTTGATTATGTCTTACATTTCTTGGGATGACAAATTTATTACCGGTATCAGGCTTATTGATGACCAGCATAAGGCCCTGGTCCAGTTAATCAATAACCTGCATGATGCTATGATGATCGGAAAGGGAAAACAGGCTGTTTCCAAAGTAATCCAGGAGCTGGTAGATTATACAGTATCTCATTTTTCCACAGAGGAAAAATTCATGATCAAGTACAGCTATCCATGGATGCTGCCCCATAGGTCAGAACATAAAAAATTTGTGGACAAGGTTTCTGAGTTTCAGAAGGGATATAATGAAGGCAAAATGTCCCTTTCAATTGAAATTATGAATTTCCTAAAGGACTGGCTGGTAAACCACATTCAGAGTACTGACAAAAAACTGGGGCCTTTTTTAAGTGAAAAAGGATTAAATTAAAGCTTATTTTTCCGAGGTGTGTTATGCGAAAGATAAATATAACTAACATTCAAGTTGGTTCACGAATATCTAAAACCATATATAATTCCAAGGGGCAGGTTCTTCTAAGCGCTGGCACAGTCCTCACCGGCCGCTATGTAAAACGTTTAATAGAACTCGGCTTTACCTCCATTTTCGTGGATGACGGTTTGATTGATGACATTAGTCTTGATGAGGTCATTTCTGAGGAAACCAGGGTACAGGCAGTTAACTGCATCCGAGGCATTATGCAAAATGTTGCGAAGAACGATGTTGTTCATACAGCTCCGGTTGGCAAAGCAGTAGATTGTATAATTGACGACCTGATGAAAAACAGGGAAATGATGCTCAACTTATCCGATATCCGTTCTTATGATGATTACACTTTCAGCCATTCGGTAAATGTAACTGTGATTTCCGTCGTTATCGGCATATGTCTCCATTACCGCAAGGACCGGCTCAAAGACCTTGGCATGGGTGTGCTCCTCCATGACATAGGCAAAACTCAGATACCTCCGGATATTATAAACAAGCCGGGGAAATTAACAGATGAAGAATACGAAATTGTAAAAAAACACACCTGGCTCGGATTTGAAACCCTGAGAAAAAGCCCTGGGATCAAACTCACCTCAGCCCATGTAGCCTTACAGCACCACGAACGCCACGATGGTTCGGGCTACCCTAGAAGGCTAAAAGGTGACCAAATCATTGAATTTGCCCGTATCAGTGCCATCGCAGATGTTTATGATGCCATGACAAGTGACCGCTGTTACCGGAAATCAATCCCTGTCCACAAGGTCTGCCAGTATCTTGCCGAGAACTCAAGGGAACAGTTTGACAGCCGCATCCTGGACCGTTTTATTGAGAAAGTGGCCCTCTATCCCCAAGGCACCAGAGTTACCCTTAATGATGGCAGGTCTGGAATTGTCACTAAACAAAACAACGGTATCCCCACCAGGCCGGTAGTACGCCTTTTCTGGACTAATAAAGGGCATCTCCCCAAGCCTTTGAACGTTAATCTTGCCGAACATCTGGAACTGGCAATTGAGGATATCCTTGATCAGTAGAACCAGGCAATTCTATTCCGTTCTCGAACAGCCATGCTGTCCCAGGATGTCCGCCATCAGCCGGTATTCCCCTGCTCCATATCCTACAGGCCGTATTCTGTCCAGGTCAGGCCTGCCTTTTTCATCCAGCACATTTTCATCGAAATGTACCGCCAGAACTTCAGCTATGAACACATCATGACTACCGAGACTGATGACCTGCCTGACCCTGCATTCCATATTAACCGGACATTCGTTAATTAAGGGAGGTTTTACGTGGGCAGCCGGTATCGGGTTCAGGTGTTTTTCCTTGAACTTGTCAACTGTCCTGCCGGATACGGTGCCACAGTAATCCACTACCCTGATCCAATCAGATGAAGGTATATTAATAACATACTCGCCGGATTCTTTTATCAAGCTGTATGAATGCCTTGAAGGCTGTACTCCTATATATACCATCGGTGGTGAACTGTTCATAATCCCCGTCCACGCAATAGTAATAATATTTGGGGCGCTGTCACCAGACTGGCAGGTTACCAGCACCGCAGGGACAGGAAAGAGTATGGTGGATGCCTGTTTGGTAACTTTATTTATGGTAATCATCCCCTAATTTTAGATTTAAGTTAATTATATACAGTATGCCGGGAATTTATGAGATGACTGTTTACACGCCCTATAATGACCTGCACTAAAACTCACAGGACTTAACAGTCCGGGGAAACGGAATCACGTCCCTGATGTTAGTTATACCCGTTAGATACATGATAGCCCTTTCAAAGCCCAGCCCAAACCCCGCATGCTTTACCCCGCCATATTTTCTTAAGTCCAGATACCACCACAAATCTTTGTTGTTAATATTAAGCTCCCGGATTCTCTGTTCCAATACATCTGCCCTTTCCTCTCTCTGGCTGCCGCCAATCAGTTCTCCCACGCCGGGAACCAATAAGTCCATAGCGGAAACGGTTTTTCCGTCCTCATTAAGTCTCATATAAAATGCTTTAATCTCTTTGGGGTAATCGGTAACAAAAACCGGCTTCTGATATATTTTTTCTGTCAGGTATCTTTCGTGCTCTGTCTGCAAGTCATTACCCCAAGCAACGGGATATTCAAATTGCTCTCCCGATTTCTTCAAAACTTCCACAGCCTCAGTATATGTCATATGTGCAAATTCCGTGTTAACGATGTTTCGCAGTTTTTCTCTGATGCCCTTTTCAACATATTCATTAAAAAAGTCCATTTCTTCTGTGGCATTTTCCAGCACATATCTGATAACATATTTCAGCATATCCTCTGCAAGTCTCATATCATCCTGCAGGTCTGCAAAGGCGATTTCAGGCTCTATCATCCAGAATTCAGCCGCATGTCTTGCTGTATTTGAGTTCTCTGCCCTGAAGGTCGGGCCAAAGGTGTATACATCTCTGAAGGCAAGGGCAAATACTTCTGCCTCCAACTGACCGCTCACGGTAAGGTTTGTCCTCCTGCCAAAAAAATCCGCAGAGAAATCCACCCTGCCTTCCTCTATAAGCTTCGGATTCCCTGGGTCAAGTGTAGATACCCGGAACATTTCTCCCGCACCTTCAGCATCATTTGCAGTAATTATGGGTGAATGCACATAAACAAACCCTTTTTCATTAAAGAACTTGTGAATGGCATAGGCAGCAAGGGATCTTACCCGAAACACTGCGGTAAAGAGATTGGTCCTCGGGCGCAGGTGGGCTACCTCTCTTAAAAATTCCCTGGTATGCCGCTTAGGCTGGATAGGATAGTCCTCCGGCGAATCTCCCTCCAGAATTATTTCCTTGGCCTTAATTTCAAAGGACTGTTTTGCCTGTGGAGTTTCAAGCAAGATACCCCTGATTATAACAGCGGAACCAACCCTTAATTTCGCCGCGTCCTCAAAATTGGGAATCATATCCTTTTCATAGACTACCTGTATCGTATTGAAGTGTGTCCCATCATTTAAGGAGATAAAACCAAAGGATTTCTGGTCACGATTGCTTCTGATCCAACCGCTGACTTCCACTTCTTTATTGCTGTATCTTGCGGTGTCCCGCACCAGCTGTCTGATAACTGTTTTTTCCATACCTGATTCCCCTTATTATGTAATTTTTAAGCCTCCCGGCAGTGACCGTTGGTTAATATGGTGATGTGTTGTACCGATTTTCCGCACTGCCGCCGGAGAAATCTAACCTTGTTCCTGGCGAAGTATGGGAACACCGCCAATTCGCCATCCGTGGCTCAGTGGCGGCGCGGGCCGTCCATGGCCCGCGTCCCATACTTCGCTTAGCGGAACTGCGGTAATGTTTCTCACGGCGGCAGTACAAAGAAAATCTTGTACAACACATCACCACATTCCATCGCGTCCACTTCCGGGAGGCTGAAATATTAAAAAAATGGTCACGTAATATTATAACCACTATGTAAGGCAGTATTGCAGTATCACATCGAATAAACAGTTTATTCAGCTTTGCCTGAAATGATGTTCAATCTGCAGCTTATTTCAACTTTCCCAGGTTTTCCATATATCCGGCTGATAGCCGACTGTGGCGAGTTTCCCATTGCGTACTATTGGAGTTATATAGAGTCCGGGATTATTTAAAAGGATGTCTTCCCTGACACTCGACCCAATAATGCGATCCATGTTCAGTTTCTTGTAATCCCTTGCCAAACTGTCAATCAAGCTGTCTAACCCCACAGCCGACCGGACACTCTGCAGTTCTCCCTTGCTAAGTCCCCGTTCGGCCAAGTCAATAAAATGATATTTGATCCTTCGTTCTTTAAAATAGCGTTCCGCTTTTTTAGTTGCAAAACATCTCTTAGTACCAAAAATCTGTATGTTCATAAGCTCACTCCTCACGCCGGCCCTAGTACTTCACTTCCAACAAACACAGCCCATGAGGCGGCACTGTCGGCCCTGCCTCCTCGCGCCGGCCGGAATTGACAAAATTCCGTACTTCGGCCGGTGTCAGCTTGCCTTTGCCCACATAAAGCAGTGTCCCTGTGATAATCCGGACCATGTTATATAAAAAGCCATTAGCCTCAACTGTTATATATAGATGAGGCGGCATATATTCAATATCAAGCCTGGACACATTCCTGACGGACGTTTTGGCATGCGACCCGGCAGCCCTGAAGGCGGTAAAATCATGTTCTCCCACAATATACCCGGCCGCTGCCCTCATTTTTTCTATATCCAGTCCCTGGGGCACATAATAGCTGTAACGCCTTTCAAAGGCCGAAGGAGTGCGTGAATTATAAATATGATACCGGTACACCTTGGAACGGGCTGAAAACTGGGCATGAAAGGACGGAGCGGCCTCCTGAGCATCTTTTGCCGCGATATCCTCAGGCAGCAGACTGTTCATGGCAAAAGGCAGTCTATCTGCAGGTATCCGGCAGTCTGTAATAAAATTGATGACCTGTCCCCGGGCATGGACCCCGGCATCTGTCCTGCCGGACCCATTCACAGTAACTGGATGCTTAACAAGCAAGCCCAGAGCTTCCTCCAGGGATTTCTGGACTGTGGGCAGGTTATCTGTCTGTCTCTGAAAGCCATGATAGTTTGTTCCGTCATATTCCACCAGTACTCTGATATTCCTCACTGCTATGGACACCCTTTCAGAAATACTTATACATTATAAATGCACCCGTGATAGTGACAGTCAATGCCAGTACCAAAAAATCTACCGGCCTGAATTCCAGTTTATGTAAACTGCTTCTATGCATACCGACTACATAGCCCCTTGACTCCATGGCCATGGCCAGTTCGTCGGCCTTACGGAAGGAACTGACAAACAGCGGCACCAAAAGGGCTGTCATATACTTAGCCCTTTTTTGCAGATGCCAACTCTCAAAATCAGCCCCTCGCGATTTCTGTGCTTTGATTATTTTATCTGTTTCCTCCCAAAAAGTCGGAATAAACCTCAGAGCAATATTTATCATCATGGCGAGCTCACTGGCAGGAAGCCCGATACGCTGAAACGGTTTCATCAGCCGTTCCAGTCCGTCAGTCATCCGAACCGGTGAGGTAACCAGAGTCACCAGTGATGAGAGGAGAATCAGATACATAATTTTAACACCCAGGAAAAGGCCATTTTCCAATCCTGTTCGGGAGACAGGAACCGGTCCGATGCTGAACATGGTTTCCCCTGGAGTGAAGAACATATTCAAGACCAGGGTAATCACAATTAAAAAAATACCCGGCTTCATAACCTTGAGGAAACTTCCGGCAACCCCTCCGATTATGTATAATACCAGGATAAACAAGCCATATGCCGCAAATTCAGCCGGGTTCTCCACAACAAATACCAACCAGAGCAGTATTGCCGACACGATTATTTTGGTTCTGGGGTCAAGCCTGTGCAGCAATGAACTTCCCGGGACATATTGTCCGATAACAATACCTTCCATAAAGCACCACACCCTGATTATAGTTATTTCATTACCAGTTTAATCATAGTTATTTCCTTACCAGTTTGATTATTGTTTTTCTTTAAGCAGTCTGATTATTTCTTCCCTGATTTCATCCAGGGTGACAGGCTGTCCCCTTACCTCAAGACCCCTCCCCCTCAGTTCCCTGGATATTACTGCTGCCGGTGGGATATCAAGGCCCATTTCCGACATAATCGGGTCAGCCAGTACATCACGCGTTTTTCCTGTAATGACTGCTTCACCGTTATTTAAAACAACCAGCCGGTCAGCCAGGTGGGCTATTTCTGTGATTTCATGGGTCACCCAGATTACGGTTATCCCATGGTCCCGGTTCAAACGAGTAATAGTCCCGATCAGAAGCTGTCTTCCCGAAGTATCAAGTCCTGCCGTTGGTTCATCAAGAACAATAACCTCAGGTGATGCCGCCAGCACTCCTGCCAGAGCAACTCTTCTCTTCTCACCACCGCTCAGTTCATAGGGCTGGCGGTTTTTATACCGTTCATAACCCAAGCCCACAGTATCCATAGCTCTCTGGACCAGTTCCGTGATTTCGTCCTGAGGATAACCATAATTCTCCGGACCGTAGGCAACTTCTTCATAGACGCTAGCCCCAAAAAGCTGGTGCTCAGGGTACTGAAAAACCAACCCGACTTTCCGCCTGGCTTCTCTGAGGCTGGCAGCAGATGAGTGGATGTTTTTGTCATCCAGCAGAACCTCCCCCGAATCCGGCTTCAGGAGGCCGTTTAAATGCTGCAGCAGGGTCGATTTGCCTGACCCGGTAGGTCCCATAACGGCAAGCCACTCTCCCCTGGCAGCCCGCAAATCAATGCCTTTAATGGCCTGCCTGGCAAACGGAGTACCTTTTGAGTATTTATAGCTGACATTCTTTATTTCTATAGACATATAAAGTCCACCAGTTCTTCTAAAGAATTAATGTTCGCCGGTAATCTGATACCCTGTTCCTTTAGTGAATTAACCAGTTGATGCACCGGCGGCGCCTCAAGGCCTGTGAAGCGGAGACTTTCCTTATCGGCAAAAAGCTGTTCGGGGTTCCCCTCAAATACAATTTTGCCGCGTGCCATAGCCATTATCCGGCTGCTGTAAATTGTTTCACTCATATCGTGAGTCACATAGATAACTGTAATATTGTGACGAGTGTTTAAGTCTCTGACCGCTGACAGGACTTCCTGCTTACTCCCGGGATCCAGCATTGAGGTCGGTTCATCAAGGACTATACACTCCGGACGCATGGCTAGCACCCCGGCGATGGCAACCTTCTGTTTTTGCCCCCCTGATAACCTGTGTGGCGGATAATTGCGGTATTCCTCCATACCCACCTGTTCTAAGGCCCAGTCAACCCTCTCCCTGATCTCGGTACGGGGCAGGCACAAGTTCTCACACCCAAAGGCGACGTCCTCTTCCACAACCGACGCAAATAACTGGGTATCCGGATTCTGAAAAACCATTCCTATTTTTCTCCTTATTGCAGAGAGGTGGTCTCTTTTGTCAGTATCCAGACCATCTACTGAGACACTTCCCATACTTGGCAGTAAAAGTCCGTTTATCAGCCTGATCAATGTCGATTTGCCACAGCCGTTAGGGCCTACCAGAGCTAAAAATTCTCCTTTGTTGATATCCAGACTTATCTCGGAGAGCACATGACTCCCGGCGCTTTGAAAATTATCTTCCTTTTCCTTGGAGTACCAAAAGCTGACATCGCTGAACCTGATAAAAGAACCCATATACTCACCACACTATATGTTATATATTCAATCATATATCAATCATTATATTTGGCGCAGCCGAAAATATTAATTTAAAAAAACAGAAGCCAGGAATTGTTTACATAAATTTTAGTAAACCATCCTGACCTCGCTCATGTTCTAATTATACAAGTTCCAGTATCACCATTTCAGCAGCGTCACCGCGGCGCTGGCCAACCTTGATTGTTCTGGTATAGCCACCCTGCCGGTCGGCATATTTAGTTGCCAGTACATCAAACAATTTTTTGACAACATCCTCATCATAGATAAATTGCATTGCCTGTCTGCGGGCATGTAAGTCGCCGCGTTTAGCCAGGGTAATCATTTTCTCCGTGACACGGCTTACAGACCTGGCACGGGCTGCTGTAGTCTGGACTCTTTCTTCACGAAGCAAGGAAGTAACCATGTTACGCACCAGGGCCTTCCTGTGATCGGTGGGCAGGCCCAGTTTGGGAAATGCCATTTTGTTTCCCCCCTCCTGTCTTATTCTTCAGATTCCTTCAGGGAAAGACCGAGTTCATGCATCTTGTTAATAACCTCTTCAAGGGACTTCTTGCCAAGGTTACGGACCTTGATCATGTCCTCTTCAGTACGCTGTGTCAATTCTTCAACTGTATTTATTCCCGCTCTCTTGAGGCAGTTATAAGACCTAACTGATAAGTCAAGTTCCTCAATAGTCATTTCAAGTATCTTATCTTTTTCTTCTTCTTCTTTTTCTACCATTATTTCTACATCATTAACTGTCTCAGTCAGACCAATAAACTGGCGCAGATACTCACTCAGTATCTTGGCTGAAAGGCTGGTAGCCTCATCAGGTCTAATGCTGCCATTTGTCCATACTTCCAGGGTAAGCTTGTCATAGTCGGTAATCTGCCCCACCCTGGTATCCTCTATATGGTAATTTACTTTGCGCACCGGAGTAAAAGCAGAATCTATCGGAATAACGCCGATAACATGATCCTCCTTTTTGTTCTTTTCCGCAGGGACATAGCCCCTGCCCTTGGCAGCAGTAATCTCCATATACAACCGGCCTTCAGATATAGTGGCAATCTTAAGCTCCGGATTAAGTATCTCCACATCTGCATCTGTGATTATGTCACCTGCAGTAACTACTCCCGGTTCTTCTGTTTCAATCCGAAGCACCCGTTCCTCGTCAGTATGCATTTTTATACAGAGACCCTTCAGATTAAGGATTATATCTGTTACATCCTCAACAACTCCCGGTACTGTGGAAAACTCATGTAAAACACTGTCAATCCTCACTGAGGTAACCGCTGCTCCCGGTAATGAAGACAACAGGATACGCCTCAGAGAGTTACCCAGTGTTATGCCATAACCTCTCTCCAAAGGTTCAACCACAAACTTACCATAATCATCAATCAGTTCCACACACTCTATTTTGGGCTTTTCGATCTCCAACATAAGTGACCCTCCTTCTCGAGACTTGAAACTTTGGTTGATTACCTGGAGTACAGCTCTACAATAAGGTGTTCCTCAATAGGCATATCAATTTCTTCCCGAGAAGGAATAGCAACCACCTTTCCTGTAAACTGGTCGGCAGATACCTCGAGCCATGCTGGCGGGGTTTTTCTTGCCGCCTGTTCCGCCAGTTCCTTAACTCTATTGACCTCACGGCTTTTTTCACGAACTTCGACTACATCTCCAACCTTTACCAGAAACGAAGGTATATTAACCTTTCTGCCGTTTACGGTAAAGTGGCCATGACGAACCAGCTGCCTGGCCTCAGTGCGTGAACCTGCATAGCCTAAACGGTAAACAACATTGTCAAGCCGTCTTTCCAGCAGTCTGAGAAGGTTTTCACCGGTAACCCCCTTCTGCCGTTCAGCTTTTTCAAAGTAGTTGCGGAATTGGGTCTCCAGAATACCGTAAATCCGGCGGGCCTTCTGTTTTTCCCTGAGCTGAATACCATACTCAGAAACCTTTTTCCTGCTCTGCCCGTGTTCACCCGGAGCATAGCCTCTCCTATCAATAGCACATTTATTGGTATAGCACCTGTCACCTTTAAGATATAATTTAGCGCCTTCCCTGCGGCATAATCTGCAAACAGGTCCATTGTATCTAGCCATCCTGTGTCAACACCTCCTAAACTCTTCTTCTCTTTGGCGGACGGCAGCCGTTATGGGGAATAGGGGTAACGTCTTTAATCATGTTGACTTCCAGACCTGCGGCCTGAATAGCCCTGATAGCTGCTTCCCTTCCGGCGCCCGGCCCTTTAACAAAAACCTCTATTTCCTTCATACCGTGGTCCATAGCCTCTTTGGCAGCAGATTCTGCCGCCATCTGGGCAGCAAACGGAGTGCTCTTTCTGGAACCTTTAAATCCCTGCGTTCCCGCACTGGACCATGATACACAATTCCCGTTGGTGTCTGCAATAGTGATTATGGTATTATTAAAAGTGGACTTGATATGGGCCACACCACGTTCAACATTCTTCCGTTCCTTACGTTTAGTTCTAACTCTACGAGCCATCCTTTATCCCCCCTTGCTATTTCTTGCGGCGAACGCCAACAGTCTTTTTGGGACCTTTTCTGGTCCTGGCATTAGTCTTGGTCTTTTGGCCCCGGACAGGCAGTCCCCGGCGATGCCGAATTCCGCGGTAGCACCCAATTTCCATCAGCCGCTTGATACTTAATGAGATATCCCTTCTCAGATCGCCTTCCACGTTCAGGTTTTTGTCAATGTATTCCCTGAGCTTGGCGATTTCCTCTTCGGTCAGGTCTCTGACCCGGGTATCAGGGTTAACCCCGGTTTCTGCCATGATCCGCTTGGAGACAGAGCGCCCGATCCCAAAAATATATGTCAGAGCAATTTCCACACGTTTCTCCCGAGGTAAGTCAACCCCAGCAATTCTCGCCATTATGTGCACCTCCGTCTTTTACAATTTTCTAACCCTGTTTCTGTTTATGTTTAGGGTTTTCGCAGATAACCATTACCTTGCCCTTGCGCTTAATAATCTTACATTTCTCACATATAGGTTTAACAGATGGTCTTACTTTCATCTTTATGTCCTCCTTCCGGTAAACCCTACTTATATCGATAAACTATACGTCCACGTGTTAGGTCGTAGGGCGACAACTCTATAGTAACTTTGTCTCCGGGCAGAATCCTGATAAAATTCATCCTGATTTTGCCGGATACATGAGCCAGTACTCTATGTCCATTTTCAATTTCTACCCTGAACATGGCATTAGGTAGTGGTTCTATTACAGTACCCTCTACCTCAATTACATCTTGTTTTGACACTAGGCAAACACCCTCCCTTTTGTTCGACTTCTCAATCTATATGGCTTAACCCCAAGGTTTTTATGGTTTCACAGATTTCTTTCTCTGTAACGGGTTCCCCCCTGATCAGCTTTTTAGCTACGCTATCAGCTTTTACAGGAAAAATATCAAGATGCTTAATGTTCTTTCTCTTGGGATTTATCAATTTCTTTTTTTCGCCATCTATTACCCGAACAAAGGCTTCATCAAGCACGTCATATATCAAGTATACCTTCCCTTTGTCTCGACCTGCAGAGGACCTGACCAACTGGCCAACCTGTACATTGTCCATTACTGCCAAACACCTCCTGAAATCTGCCTCAATATTATATTATACCTTAGTCAGAATTTCAGGCAGTTTATCAGTTATCACAACTGAGTGTTCAAAGTGGGCAGACAGTTTTTTATCCTTTGTAACGACTGTCCAGTTATCACCCAGGGTCATGACTTCATATGTGCCCTGATTAACCATAGGTTCTATAGCCAGTGTCATTCCGGACCTCAGCCTGGGTCCGCGACCCGGCCTGCCGAAATTAGGCACCTGCGGTTCTTCATGCATTTGGCTGCCAATCCCGTGTCCAACATAGTCCCTGACAACCGAATAACCTTTTCCTTCAACAAAGGTCTGGATACTATGGGAAATGTCGCTTAACCGGTTACCATCCACCGCGTTGCCGATACCGGTAAATAAGGCTTCCTCGGTAACCCTGATCAGCTCCATGGCCTCATCACTGACCTCCCCTACCGGGACGGTTAAGGCTGCATCCCCAAAATACCCATTTATTTCCGCTCCAATATCAATACTAATAATATCCCCATTTTCCAATTTTCTTAAACCAGGGATACCATGAACTACCTGTTCATTCACTGAAGCGCAAATTGAAGCCGGAAAACCATGATAACCTTTGAAGGCAGGCCTGGCGCCACTGGCAATGATGAAATCCTCGGCAATCTTATCCAACTCAAGTGTAGTGACATCCGGCCTGACCATTTTCTTTATTTCTTCGTGTGCTTGGGCCACTATGCGGCCCGCATCTCTCATCAAATCAATTTCACGGTCAGATTTACAAACAATCACGAACATTCGCTCCTAACTATTTCATAAACCCTTGATAATGCCTCATAAGCAGGTGAGATTCTATCTGTTTCATGGTCTCAAGGGCTACACCCACAACAATGAGAAGTCCGGTACCACCGAAATATACGTTCTCGATTTTTGTGGCAACTAATACAAAGGTTGGCAAAATAGCTATCAAGGCCAAAAATATGGCACCAGAAAGAGTAACCCTTGTAAGTATCTTATCCAGATATTCAGCTGTAGGCCTCCCCGGTCTCAGTCCTGGAATAAATCCGCCGTGTTTCTTCATATTGTCCGCCACATCAACTGGATTAAACGTAATTGCTGTATAAAAATAGGTGAAAAATATGATAAACACTGCATACAATATGGAATGTGTCGGGCCGCCCCATCTGAATACATCCAGAATCCATTGAGAAATACCGGAAGACTGGAAGAACTGCGCTATAGTAGTTGGGAAAAGCAAAATTGAAGATGCAAAGATTACCGGAATAACACCTGCCTGGTTTACCTTAAGAGGTATATGGGTACTCTGCCCGCCATATACGCGCCGGCCCACAACCCTTTTGGCATATTGTACCGGAATCCTGCGCTGCCCTTCATTTACTGCTACTATCGCAGCTATAACCATTGCTGCAATGACCACCAGGAAAATCACACTGAAGATATTAATTGTTCCAGCTGCAAGTCCTTGATAAATCCGATAAAGGGCACCCGGAAGCGCTGCTACAATCCCTGCAAAAATTATCAGTGAAATACCATTCCCAATGCCTTTTTCAGTAATCTGCTCACCCAGCCACATAAGAAAAGCAGTTCCGGCTGTAAGCGTTACAGCTATCATCAGGTAGGAACCAATCCCGGGATTAGTCAGGGCGTTGGCCGCCCGCAAGGTAAAGGCCATTCCAATTGCCTGGATGAAGGCCAGAACAACAGTGCCATACCTGATATACTGGGTCATTTTCTTTCTGCCTTCCTCACCTTCCTTTGACAGTCGCTCAAGCTTAGGAATAACAACAGTCAAAAGCTGCATTATGATTGAGGCATTAATATAAGGAGTAATACTCATCGCAAATATGGAAAACCTTTTAAAGGCTCCCCCGGAAATAACGTCAAAAAACCCCAGGATGCTGCCACCCTTAATCAGTGCATCCATAGCATCAGCATTGATCCCCGGTGTCGGGATGTGTGCCCCGATTCTGAAAACAACAAACATCATCAAGGTAAAAAGAATTCTGTTCCGCAAATCCCCAGCTTTTAGAGAACTTTTTAAGGCTCCAAACAAACTAAATCACCTCGGCTTTTCCGCCGGCAGCGGTAATCTTTTCCACAGCAGACTTGCTGAAGGCACGGACCTGTACGTTAAGTGACTTCTCCAGGTTACCCTTGCCAAGTATCTTTACTCCGTTTTTTATGTTTTTAACAATGCCTGCCTGCTTCAAACCTTCTTCAGTAACTGTAAAACCATTGTCAAACTTGTTCAGAGCAGCTACATTGATTTCCGCATACTCTTTGCCCCACTTATTATGGAAACCTCTTTTGGGAACCCTTTGGATCAGTGGCTTCTGGCCACCTTCAAATCCTACTTTGCCCCCGCTCCCGGAACGGGCATTTTGTCCCTTATGGCCACGGCCTGCAGTTTTCCCCAGGCCTGTACCCAGTCCCCTTCCTTTGCGGGTAGGCTGTTTCCTGGCCCCTTTGGCAGGTTTCAGGTTGTGTAGTTCCATGGTTACACCTCCTACTCCGTTTCTTCGACTTTTACCAGATGATCAACCTTACGCAGCATACCGCGAATCTGCGGTGTATCATTGTGTTCAGCGCTGCTGTTAATCTTCGTTAATCCCAGTGTTTTGACAGTTGCCTTCTGGGATTCAGAACTTCCGATGACACTTTTAACTAAGGTTACTTTCAGTTTCGCCATCTCCAACAACCCCCTAACCTAAAAGCTCTTCTACGGTCTTGCCACGAAGTCTGGCTACATCTTCGGCACGCTTCAGGTTCTTTAGGGCGTCCATGGTGGCATTAACCATGTTATGCGCATTATTTGAACCAAGGGACTTAGTAAGAATATCTTTTACCCCTGCCAATTCCAGAATTGCCCTGACAGGTCCGCCGGCGATAACTCCGGTACCCGGTGCAGCAGGTTTCAATAAAACCTTGCCGGCGCCGAAACGGCCAACCACTTCGTGTGGAATAGTAGTCCCTACCAGCGGAACCTCGATCATTTTTTTCTTGGCATCTTCGATACCCTTACGAATCGATTCCGGAACCTCGCCTGCTTTACCCAGGCCAGACCCCACGTGCCCGTCGTTATCGCCTACAACCACCAGAGCGCTAAAGCTAAAGCGGCGGCCACCCTTAACGACCTTGGCAACACGATTTATGCTGACTACTTTTTCGGATATTTCAAGTTTGCTGGCATCAATCCGAGCCATTAATTTCCCTCCTTGCTTAAAGAGTTAAAATTCCAGACCGGCTTCCCTGGCCGCATCGGCCAGTGCCCTGATACGTCCATGATAAATATGTCCTCCCCGGTCAAACACTACCTGCTTAATACCTTTATCTGCGGCTTGCGCTGCTATGGACTTGCCTACAGCCTTTGCCGCCTCGATGTTACCGCCTTTGCCGTCTTCCATGGAAGATGCGGCAGCCAGCGTAACACCCTTGGTATCATCTATAATCTGGGCGTAAATATTGTTCAGGCTTCTGTAAACATTTAACCTCGGGCGCTCAGCGGTACCTTTTACCTTATTGCGCACACGAAGGTGTCTTTTCTTGTTTTCAGCCTTTCTGTCTACTTGCTTGAACAAAGGGTTTCACTCCTTTCTGCTAACAAGCTGTTATATAACGGCTGTTATTTCTTAGTCCCGGCCTTACCGGCCTTACGGCGGATACGTTCTGTATCATACTTGATTCCCTTGCCCTTATACGGCTCAGGCGGCCTGACCTTACGGATGTTTGCTGCCAGAGCCCCGACAGCCTCCTTGTCAGCACCCTTTACAATTACCTTTGTAGCAGCAGGCACTTCAATTTCAATACCTTCTTTTGGTTCAATTTCCACGGGATGTGAATAACCAACCGTAAGTACCAGCTTATTGCCCTGTTTGGCGGCCCGGTAACCGACGCCTACCAGGTCAAGAGACTTCTGAAAGCCTTTGGTTACCCCTTCCACCATGTTGTTTATCAGGCTTCTTGTCAGCCCGTGCAGTGACTTGTGGAACTTCTCTTCACTTGGCCTTTTTACTAAAAGCTGACCATCTTCGAGTTCCAGGATCATGTCATTATGGACCGTTCTGGTCAGTTGTCCATTAGGTCCTTTGACTGTTACAACACTGCCCTCGATTTTTATATCAACCCCCTGAGGGATATTTATGGGCATTCTACCTATCCTGGACATGATTACACCTCCTGTGCACTATAATTGTACCGAAATAACGTGATATGTCATGCCAGTTTACCAGATATAACAGACTACTTCTCCGCCCAGTCCTTGTTTCCTGGCATCCCGGTCAGCCATAATCCCCTTGGAAGTGGAGATTACTGCAGTACCTAGACCCCCAAGAACCTTGGGAACTTCATCTTTTTTGGCATATACACGCAAACCTGGCTTACTGATACGCTTTAAGCCGGTAATTACTTTTTCTTTGTTAGGACCATACTTTAGGTAGACCCTAATAACGCCCTGCTTACCGTCATCTATGAATTCACAGTCCTTGATATAGCCTTCGGACTTAAAAATTTCCGCAATGGCCTTTTTCATCTTGGATGCCGGTATTTCCAATCTCTCGTGGTGTACCATGTTAGCGTTCCGGACTCTGGTCAGGAAATCCGCAACAGGATCTGTCATCACCATATAATTAACCCCCTTTCCATGATTACCAGCTGGCCTTCTTAACTCCCGGAATCTCTCCTTTGTAAGCATGCTCACGGAAACAAATACGGCAAATGCCGAATTTCCTCATATAAGCATGGGGCCTGCCGCAGATTTTACATCTATTGTACCCGCGCACTGAAAACTTGGGTTTACGGTCCATTTTTACCATCATTGACTTTTTGGCCACTATTGTTTTCCCTCCTTACGGTTATTATGGTTTTATCAGTCCCTGAATGGCATCCCTAACTGGGCAAGCAACTCTTTAGCTTCCTCATCAGTCTTGGCACTGGTAACAAAAACAATATCCATGCCCCGTACTTTGTCAACCTTGTCATATTCTATTTCCGGAAACATCAGTTGTTCCCTGATGCCAAGGGTATAGTTGCCCCGGCCGTCAAAAGCCTTGCCTGATACCCCCCGGAAGTCCCTTACTCTGGGAAGGGCGATATTAAAAAGTTTATCGGTAAATTCAAACATCCGCTGGCCTCTCAGAGTAACTTTAACGCCAATTGGCATTCCTTCTCTGAGCTTAAAACCCGCGATTGATTTCTTAGCCCTGGTGACGACCGGCTTTTGCCCGGTAATTAAGGATAAATCACCTACAGCTGCATCAATTGCCTTGGGATTCTGGATGGCTTCACCCAGGCCCATGTTGATCACAACTTTTTCAAGTTTGGGTACCTGCATAATATTCTCATAGCTGAACTTCTCCTTCAGCTTAGCAACTGTCTCATTAACATATTTCTCTTTTAGACGTGCCATGATTAACCTCCTTTCCCGGACTATTTATCAAAGGCTTCTCCGCACTTATTGCAAACCCTGACTTTTTTACCGTTAGCTAAAATCTCCTTGTTAATTCTCCTCGGAGAGTTACATTTTGAGCAAAAAATCATTACATTTGAAACTGCGATTGGAGCTTCCTTTTCCACAATACCGCCCTGAGGCATTTGCTGTGAAGGTTTGGTATGCCTTTTAACAACATTAACTCCCTCAACAACCAGCCTGTTATCTTTGGGCAGCACCTCAACTACTTTTCCTTTTTTGCCGGCATTTTTACCTGTAATAACAAGAACTGTATCTCCCTTTTTCACATGTATCTTAGCCTTTATCTTTGCCTTGGCATGTGCCAATGTAATCCACCTCCTAACTCTAGTACGTGTTGAGGTTTTAATTTACAGAACTTCAGGGGCAAGAGAAACTATTTTCATAAAATCCCTGTCCCTCAACTCCCGGGCTACAGGACCAAATATCCTAGTACCCCTCGGGTTTTTCTGGTCATTAATAATAACGGCAGCATTCTCATCGAACTTGATATAGGAACCGTCAGGTCTCTTGGTTTCTTTGACGGTCCTGACAATAACAGCTTTGACAACATCGCCTTTCTTTACCACGCCGCCGGGTGTAGCTTCTTTCACCGAAGCAATTATTATATCACCAACACGGGCATAACGTCTGAAAGAACCGCCCAATATCCTGATACACAGAAGCTTTCTGGCTCCGGTATTATCTGCAACGTTCAGCATTGTTTCAGGTTGAATCATGCTGTAACCCTCCTTTCAACGATCTCGGGTTTATCCGGTATAATTCAGATTTGCTGTTCTCTATCCAGAATCTCAATAACCCGCCAGCGTTTATTCTTGCTGATTGGCTTGGTTTCCATAACCCTTACTTTATCTCCAACACGGCAGGCATTTTCTTCATCATGGGCCTGAAACCTCTTTGTACTTTTAACAGTCTTTCCGTACAAAGGATGCCTAACCAGTGTCTCAATGGCAATAACTACACTTTTATCCATTTTGTCACTGACAACCTTGCCAACCTGTACCTTACGTGCTTTTCTTTCTGTCAAAGTCTAAGCCCCCTTTCTCATTTGGATCCTCATCATTATTATTTTTATCCTTCCAGGGCTTTCAGTTCTCTCTCCCGCAAAACTGTTTTCACACGGGCAATTGACCTTTTAACATCCCTGATTCTCATAGGATTTTCAAGTTGCCCGGTGGCTAACTGAAAGCGTAGCTTGAAGAGTTCATCCTTAAGGTCATCAGCCTTTCTTGCCAGTTCATCAGTGGATAATTCATGAACCTCTTTAGCTTTCATTAGCTTCACCACCTACATCTTCTCTTTTAACAAACTTGGTTTTGATGGGCAGTTTATGAGCAGCCAGGCGCATTGCTTCACGGGCAATCTCTTCAGTAACTCCGGCCAATTCGAACATGACCCGGCCCGGTTTCACAACAGCAACCCAATGCTCCGGTGTCCCTTTACCACTTCCCATCCGTGTCTCAGCAGGCTTCGCAGTGACAGGCTTATCGGGGAATATTTTAATCCATACTTTACC
This sequence comes from Phosphitispora fastidiosa, assembly GCF_019008365.1. Lineage (NCBI taxonomy): Bacteria > Bacillati > Bacillota > Clostridia > Eubacteriales > Peptococcaceae > Phosphitispora > Phosphitispora fastidiosa. The sequence goes on from NZ_JAHHUL010000012.1 coordinate 69,180, forward strand.
GCCCCGCTTGATATACCTGGTCATGGCGATACGGGCTGCCTCGATCTGCCTGTTGGTAATCCATGCCGGCTCCAGAGCCTGCAGACCGAATTCACCGAAAGTGATGGTATTGGCCTTTGACTTTCCGGCCATTTTACCTCTATGTTGTTTACGGTGTTTTACTCTCTTGGGTACTAACATAAATTATTCTCCTCCTTCCTTAGCAACAGTGCCTTTCTTTGCCTCCGGAAGAATCTCTCCCTTATATATCCACACTTTTACCCCAATTTTTCCGTAGGTTGTATCAGCTTCGGCAAAACCATAGTCAATATCTGCCCTAAGTGTATGCAAGGGCACTTTCCCTTCGTTGTACCACTCAGTTCTGGCCATCTCAGCGCCATTTAAACGACCGCTGCAGGAAATCTTGATTCCCAGCGCACCCATCCTCATGGTCCGGGAAACTGCCTGCTTCATGGCCCGGCGGAAGGAAACCCTTTTAACCAACTGAGCAGCAACACCCTCTGAAACCAGTTGGGCATCAAGCTCAGGAACTTTTACTTCGACAATATTAACATTAATATTTTTGCCGGTCATTTTTTCCAGCTGTTTCCTTAGTGATTCCACTTCAGTACCGCCCCGGCCGATAACTATCCCCGGTTTGGCTGTATGAATGGTGATTTTCACCCGGCTAGCCGCTCTTTCTATTTCAATTCTGGAGATACCGGCAATAAACAGCCTTTTTTTGATATATTTTCTTAATCGGATATCTTCGATTAGCAAAGTGGCATAATCTTTTTCAGCAAACCACTTGGCATCCCAGTCTTTTATAATTCCGATACGCAAACCCTTTGGGTGTACCTTTTGACCCACTCATTATCCCTCCTCTTTTTCACGAACTACTACTGTTATGTGGCTTGTTCTGCGTCTAATGAGGTCTGCCCTGCCCATAGCCCTGGGCTTAAATCTCTTAAGTGTGGGCCCCTGGTCAACAAATGCCTCTGCGATAATCAGTGCAGCCTTATCCATATCCAGGTTATGTTCAGCATTAGCTGCAGCGGATTTGACAACCTTTTCAACAGCAGTAGCTGCCCGCCTTGGCGTAAACTTCAGGATCGCCAGAGCTTCGTCAACCTTTTTCCCCCTGATTAAATCTACTACCTGTCTTACCTTCCGAGGGGAAATGCGGATGTGCTTTGCCGTCGCACGCGCTTCTGACATAAAATATACCCCCTCTCACTATTTAAGGGAAGTGGATCGCTCTGTATGGGATCCGTGTCCCCTGAAAAATCTTGTTGGCGCAAATTCACCCAGCTTGTGACCTACCATATCCTCGGTAATATATATCGGAACATGTTTCCGACCATCATGTACAGCAATTGTATGTCCGATCATCTGTGGGAAAATAGTCGATCTCCTTGACCATGTCTTGAGAACCTTTTTTTCGTTCTTTTCATTCATTGCTTCGATTCTCTCTAAAAGTCTTTCACTCACATAAGGGCCCTTTTTTAGGGATCTAGCCATTAAACAAACAGCCTCCTTTCCGACAGCTCAGTTAAAAAATTACTTGGTCCGACGCTTCACAATCATTTTATCTGAACTCTTTTTCTTCTTCCTGGTCCTTGCACCCAGAGCCGGTTTCCCCCACGGAGTAACCGGGTTCCGTCCAACAGGTGAACGTCCTTCACCACCACCATGGGGGTGGTCAACCGGGTTCATTACAACACCTCTGACAGTAGGACGGCGGCCCAGCCAACGGCTTCTGCCTGCCTTGCCCACCGTAATATTCTCATGTTCCAGGTTGCCAACCTGTCCAATTGTAGCCTTACAATTGATGTGTATCAGGCGAACCTCCCCGGATGGCATCCGGACATGTGCATAATCGCCCTCTTTGGCCATCAGCTGTGCTGCCGTACCTGCAGAGCGCACCATCTGTGCTCCCTTCAATGGCTTCAGCTCAATATTGTGGATAATAGTACCAACCGGAATATTCTTCAAAGGAAGCGCATTTCCGGTTTTAATGTCTGCATTAGGCCCTGATTCCACCGTGTCTCCAACCTTAATACCATTTGGCGCCAGAATATATCTCTTTTCACCATCAGCATAGTTTAACAAGGCAATCCTGCAGGTCCTGTTGGGATCATATTCAATAGTAGCGACCTTGGCGGGAATCCCATCCTTGTTGCGCTTGAAATCAATAACCCGATACTGCCTTTTATGTCCACCGCCGCGATGCCTGACGGTAACCCGACCCTTGTTATTGCGTCCCGCTTTACTCTTGAGTGGTTCTAACAGGGACTTTTCCGGTTCATCGGTTGTAATCTCGCGAAAATCCGAAACAGTTACAAACCTTCTCCCGGGTGATGTTGGCTTAAACTTTTTAACAGGCACTTGTGTTCCCTCCTTTACCTGAAACTAAATTACATGCCTTCCATGATTTCGATCTTGTCTCCCTGCTTTAGGGTAACAATCGCTTTTTTCCTGTTTGATGTACGGCCAATATGCTTGCCGACCCGCTTCGCCTTACCCTTGACATTCATTGTATTAACATCGGTTACGGTAACTTTAAACAATTCCTCAACAGCATTTTTAATTTCGATTTTATTTGCCTTGGGCTCAACATAGAAACTGTACTTGTTTTGCTCCATTAAACCCATACTGCGTTCGGAAACAATCGGCTTTTTCAGCACATCCCTGGGATTTCTCATTATGCCAGCACCTCCTCAACCTTGGTAACTGCATCCCTGGTAATAATGAGTTTTTCATGATTCAGCACATCATAAACATTGAGGCTGTTAGCATGAGTTGGAGTTACCCTGGGCATGTTCCTTGCAGATTTAACTACAGCAGTATCGGCCTCAGCTGTAACCACCAGGGCCTTACTGTCTACTTTGAGGTTTGCCAGCAAACCGACAATTTCCTTTGTTTTGGGTTCAGCTATCTGAAGCCCCTCAAGGACAATTATATTTCCATCTAACACTTTGGAACTCAATGCTGATTTAAGGGCCAGCCTTCTTACCTTCTTAGGCAGACTGTACTTATAAGACCTCGGTTTAGGCGGGAAAACAATACCGCCCTTGCGCCACAACGGTGAACGGATAGTCCCGGCCCTGGCACGCCCGGTACCTTTCTGTCTGAATGGTTTCCTGCCTCCGCCGCTGACTTCACTGCGGGTTTTGGCAGAACTGTTCCCCTGCCTTCTGTTAGCAAGATGGTTTACTACAACATCATGAAGTATTGCTTCATTTACCTCGACACCGAAAACTTCTTCTTTAAGTTCCACTTCGCCTACCTGTTCGCCTTTGGAATTATATAAAGCAACCTTTGGCATATGACTTCCTCCTTTCCTGCCCGTTCATTTACTGTGCCTTAACACTGCTTCTTATTACAAGCAGGCTGCCTTTTGGACCCGGCACAGCGCCTCTGATAATAAGCAAATTTCGTTCATTATCCACTTTGACAACTTCCAGGTTTTGCACGGTTACTCTTTCGGCGCCCATTCGCCCGGGTCTTTTGGTGCCTTTAAATACCCTGGCCGGACCCTTGGCGCCGGCGCTGCCTACCCGGCGGTGGCTCTTGGAGCCGTGTCCCATAGGGCCTCTCTGAAAGTTATATTTCTTAATGGTTCCGGCAAAGCCTTTACCTTTAGAAGTGCCGGTCACATCAATCTGCTCACCCTGTTCAAACAATTCCGCCTTGATTTCCTGGCCGACATTGTATTCATCAACATTATCAACCCTGAATTCCCTAAGGTATCTCAGTGGTTTTATCTCAGCCTTGTTAAAATGGCCTTTTTCCGGTTTATTGGCCTGCGCTTCGCGAATTTCTCCAAAGCCAACCTGAATAGCATTATACCCGTCAGATTCCTGGGTCTTCTTTTGTACCACATAGCAGGGCCCTGCCTGAACAACGGTAACAGGCAATATCCGGCCATTTTCATTGTAAATCTGGGTCATTCCAAGTTTGATGCCTAGTATGCCTTTCATTTAAGCCACCTCCTAAATAATGTGTCCAGAGGTCAACCACTGTGGTTTATCCACATTTGCGCTGACATCCGACAACCTTCTAATATAAGGCATATTTTGTTTTTACAGCTTAATCTCTATATCAACACCTGCAGGTAAATCAAGCCGCATGAGAGCGTCTACCGTTTTCGGTGTGGGTTCCAAAATATCGATTAACCGTTTATGGGTCCTCATTTCAAACTGTTCCCTGGAATCCTTGTTTACATGAGGAGACCTCAAAATTGTATAAATACTTTTTTCTGTGGGGAGTGGAACCGGTCCGGCAATATCAGCACCGGTCCTCTTTGCGGTATCAACGATTTTTTCCGCAGACTGGTCAAGAATCTTGTGATCAAATGCCTTAAGCCTGATCCTGATTTTCTGTTTTGCCATATTTGTACCTCCTTTTCGCCCGATTAAGCGGACATTCTCAGTGAAAAATACCTAATCCAAGATTAGCAACCTCTCACTTCATCGCAATGTGTATCATGGCATACTTCATATTATCGGGTTCTTTTTTTTTTATTTTTTTCATAAATATCATTAAGAGACAATCCCAAATTTCAGTTCGTGTCATGACATGATTATCTCTTTTAAAACACAAAGCCAGTGAGCGATTCCGGGAAATGCCCGGAACCGCGCACTATACAGCCTTACTGCAAAATTACTGGGAAATTGCGCTTACCACTCCGGCACCCACAGTCCGGCCACCCTCACGGATAGCAAAACGCAGACCTTCTTCAACAGCGATCGGGGTAATAAGTTCAATGTCGATTTTGATGTTGTCACCAGGCATTACCATCTCAACACCGTCAGGCAGAGTAACTACTCCGGTAACGTCTGTGGTCCTGAAGTAAAACTGCGGACGATAGCCCTGGAAAAACGGGGTATGGCGACCGCCTTCTTCCTTGGTCAGAACATAAACCTCTGCCTGGAACTTGGTATGTGGGTTAATGGAACCCGGCTTTGCCAGTACCTGGCCGCGCTCGATTTCCTTACGGTCCACACCACGCAGCAGGCAGCCAACGTTGTCTCCGGCCTGAGCCTGATCCAGCAGCTTGCGGAACATCTCTACTCCGGTTACTACTGACTTCTTGCGTTCTTCAGTCATCCCGACTATCTCTATCTCATCACCAACCTTGACCAGGCCACGCTCCACACGTCCGGTGGCAACAGTACCACGTCCGGTGATAGAGAATACATCCTCTACAGGCATCAGGAACGGTTTGTCTATGTCACGCTCAGGTGTCGGAATATATGCATCTACTTCTGCCATCAGCTTCCAGATTGAGCCGCACCATTCACATTCAGGGGTGCCGCAGCCGCACTCCAGCGCTTTTAGAGCTGATCCTGCAACAATGGGAATATCATCACCGGGGAATTCGTATTCAGTCAGGAGTTCCCGGACTTCCATTTCTACCAGTTCCATGAGTTCTTCATCATCTACCTGGTCTGACTTGTTAAGGTATACTATGATGTAGGGAACACCTACCTGGCGAGCCAGCAGGATATGCTCCCTGGTCTGGGGCATCGGGCCGTCTGCTGCAGATACTACCAGGATAGCGCCATCCATCTGAGCCGCGCCGGTAATCATGTTCTTTACATAGTCAGCGTGTCCGGGGCAGTCTACGTGAGCATAGTGACGGTTCTCTGTCTCATACTCCACGTGGGCGGTATTGATGGTAATACCCCTTTCCCTCTCTTCAGGGGCATTGTCAATCTCGTCATACTTCTTGATTGAACTCCAGCCCTTTGTTGACATACAAGTTGTAATTGCTGCTGTAAGGGTTGTCTTGCCATGGTCAACGTGACCGATGGTTCCTACGTTAACGTGGGGTTTGGTACGTTCGTATTTTGCTTTTGCCATTTTTTATCTTTCCTCCTTAAATCCTTGTAAAAATTAATTATTTGTACAGCCGGCGACCGAAGGCCTCCGGCCCGCTGCCGACTTTATCCCTGCCTCTTGGCAATAATGGCCTCGGCGATGTTTTTAGGTACTTCCTCGTAATGAGACATCTGCATGGTGTATACCCCGCGTCCTTGTGTCTTGGACCTAAGGTCTGTGGCATAACCAAACATTTCTGAGAGCGGCACAAAGCCTCTGATCACCTGGGTATTACCCCTGGCCTCCATCCCCTCAATCCTGCCGCGGCGCGAGTTGATGTCACCCATAACATCACCCATATATTCCTCAGGGACTACCACTTCAACTCTCATAATGGGTTCCAGAATAACCGGCTTTGCTTTTGCAGCTCCGCTTTTAAAAGCCATGGAGCCGGCAATCTTGAATGCCATTTCCGAAGAGTCAACATCGTGATAAGAACCGTCATATAGGGTTGCCTTGATATCTAATGCCGGATAACCGGCAACAATACCGTTTACCATAGCTTCCTTGATACCGGCCTCTACCGGGGCTATATATTCTCTTGGCACGACACCGCCAACAATCTTATTAACAAATTCGAATCCCAGTCCAGGTTCCAGAGGTTCCAACTCTATCCAAACGTGCCCGTACTGACCGCGCCCGCCTGACTGTCTGACAAACTTACCCTCTGCCTTAACCACATTCCTGATGGTCTCTTTAAAAGCAACCTGGGGACGGCCGACATTGGCGTCAACTTTAAACTCCCTGAGCATCCGATCCACAATAATCTCCAGGTGAAGTTCTCCCATTCCTGAAATAATTGTCTGTCCTGTATCAGTATCAGTATGTGTCCTGAAGGTAGGATCTTCCTCTGAAAGCCTTTGCAGGGCCAGGCCCATTTTTTCCTGATCAGCCTTTGTTTTAGGCTCAATGGCCACATCTATAACCGGCTCCGGGAACTCCATCTCTTCCAGGATAATTGGGGACTTTTCATCACAAAGGGTATCTCCTGTAGAGACGTCCTTCAAACCAACTGCAGCAGCTATATCCCCGGTGTACACTTCGGTGCGTTCTTCCCTGTGGTTTGCATGCATCTGAAGAATACGTCCAATCCGCTCTTTTTTGCCTTTTGATGAATTAAAGACATATGAACCGGACTTAAGCACCCCCGAATAAACCCTGAAGAATGCCAGTTTGCCTACATACGGGTCTGCCATTATCTTAAATGCAAGTGCTGAGAAGGGAACTTCATCACTGGCTTCCCTCTTATCCTCGACACCCGTATCAGGATTAGTCCCCTTAATTGCAGGAACATCAACAGGTGCAGGCATGTAGTCCACAACCGCATCTAAAAGAGGCTGAACCCCCTTGTTTTTAAAAGCAGAGCCACAGAGCACAGGAATCATTTTTACGGCAATAGTTGCCTTCCTGATCCCATTTTTAAGCTCGTCCTCTGTTATTTCTTCACCTTCTAAGTACTTCATCATCAGGTCTTCATCTGATTCGGCAACTGCCTCCACAAGCTTTTCCCTATACTCAGCAGCGAGATCTTGCAGCTCTTCAGGAATGGCAGCCTTTTCACTGGTAGTACCCAGGTCATCTGTATAAACGAGAGCCTCATTTGTAACCAGATCAATAATCCCGCGGAAATTTTCCTCTGCGCCTATGGGGATCTGCAGGGCGATGGGGTTAGCCCCCAGCCTTTCCCTAATCATGCTGAGCCCCCTAAAGAAATCGGCGCCCATACGGTCCATCTTGTTTATAAAAGCTAACCGGGGAACCCGGTATTTATCGGCTTGCCTCCATACAGTCTCCGACTGGGGTTCAACACCGCCAACCGAACAGAAAACAGCAACAGCCCCGTCAAGAACCCGGAGTGACCTTTCCACCTCAACCGTAAAGTCCACGTGCCCAGGTGTGTCTATAATATTAATACGATGACCCTTCCACTGACATGTGGTAGCTGCTGAAGTGATAGTAATCCCACGTTCCTGTTCCTGAACCATCCAGTCCATGGTAGCAGCACCGTCATGCACTTCGCCGATTTTGTGAACCCTTCCGGTATAAAACAGTATTCTCTCAGTTGTTGTTGTTTTGCCGGCATCAATATGGGCCATTATACCAATATTGCGAGTTTTTTCTAAAGTAAATTCTCTAGCCAATTCTTATCCTCCTTTCTACCTTGAGGTGAAAAAAACAAAGCAGAAAAAATCACAATTACCATCTATAATGTGCAAAAGCCTTATTGGCTTCAGCCATCTTGTGAGTATCTTCTCTCTTCTTAACAGAACCACCGGTACTATTGGCAGCATCCATTATTTCACTGGCTAATTTCTCTTCCATGGTTCTTTCTCCGCCACGCTTGCGGCTGAACGCAACCAACCAGCGCAGGCCTAAGGTCTGCTTGCGGTCAGAACGAACCTCAATAGGGACCTGGTAGTTAGCTCCACCAACCCTGCGGGCCTTAACCTCAAGAACCGGCATGATATTCTTCATGGCAGCTTCAAAAACCTCTAAGGCATTTTTACCTGTTTTTTCTTCAATTATCTTAAAAGCATTGTAGCAAATGTGTTCAGCGGTTCCCTTTTTACCATCCAGCATAACCTGGTTAATCAGCTTGGTGACAACCTTACTGTTATAAATCGGGTCGGGAAGTACTTCTCTCTTAGGAATAGAACCTCTTCTGGGCATCAATTTTTCCCCCCTTAAATGGAATTTCGTAATAACAAAAATGTATAGGAAAACAATAGATTTACTTCTTCGGCTTCTTAGCTCCGTATTTAGAACGGCTCTGGTTCCGGTTTTGAACTCCGGCTGTATCCAGCGCTCCGCGCACGACATGGTATCTTACACCGGGAATATCTTTTACTCTTCCTCCCCTGACCAGAACAACGGAGTGTTCCTGAAGGTTATGACCAATTCCCGGAATGTATGAAGTAACCTCAATACCATTGGTTAATCTTACCCTAGCTACTTTACGCAGTGCGGAATTAGGCTTTTTGGGTGTAGTTGTATAAACCCGGGTACATACACCCCTTTTTTGTGGAGACTCTTTAAGAGCCGGTGCTGTAGATTTCTTTTCTGTAACTTGTCTTCTCTTGCGGACTAACTGACTTATGGTAGGCATCCAGTGCACCTCCTTCCTGTATGGTACAAGAAAATATTAAAAGCCCCTTACCGAAGCAAGGGGCAGAAATCAGACAATTATTTCTGGTTACCCCAAAGCCGGCGCTATTTTATTCGATAACAGCCGCAGCAGCACAGCCAACTTCTATGCCACAGGCTTTACCCAGGTCCTTCATAAAATCAATTTGAACAACCGGAATATTTTTATCATGACACATCTGAATCAAGGGTCTGATAACGTGCTGTTCTGCATCCAGGGCCACAAAAACTGTCTTTGCCAGCCCTTTTTCCAAGGCCTTAAGAGTTTGTTTAGTGCCAACAGTCTTCTTCCTTGCTGTTGCCAAACTGCTAGCGGGCACTATAACCCCTCCCCTCAGAATTCCAGACACTTAAAGATAATACCATCTTTAGTGGTTGCTGTCAAGATTTTTTGGATCTACTTCCTGCCCCTCAGGAAATATTTTTATATTTCGGTATCTGGACATCCCTGTACCGGCCGGCACCAGCTTCCCGATAATAACATTTTCCTTCAAGCCAAGCAGAGGGTCCATCTTCCCTTTAATGGCTGCCTCAGTAAGAACGCGGGTCGTCTCCTGGAACGATGCGGCCGACAAAAATGAATCTGTTGCCAATGAAGCCTTGGTAATCCCCAGGAGTACCGGTCTTGCTGTAGAGGGCTGTCCGCCGGCGCCTATGGCGGCAACGTTTTCTTCCTCAAAGTCAAAAATATCAATCAGTCCTCCAGGCAGAAGTTCTGTGTCACCGGGATCCTCGATCTTAACCTTGCGCAGCATCTGGCGGACCATTACTTCAATATGCTTATCATTAATATCGACACCCTGCAGACGGTAGACACGCTGCACTTCATGCACCAGATACATCTGAACTCCTTTTAGCCCTTTGATCTTAAGCATGTCGTGCGGGTTTACCGAGCCTTCGGTTAATTCATCCCCAGCTGCTACAATTTGGCCTTCTTTTACTTTAAGCCTTGCTCCATAGGGTATCTGGTAAGAGTTTCTCTCACCGCTGTCATTAACAATCTCAATTTCCTTGCGTCCTTTGACTTCTTGAATCTTTACCTGACCGTCTATCTCTGCAATCACCGCCTGGCCCTTGGGTTTCCTGGCCTCAAAAAGCTCCTCAACCCGCGGCAGACCCTGGGTGATATCATCCCCAGCAACACCGCCGGTGTGGAATGTCCTCATAGTCAACTGTGTGCCCGGTTCACCGATGGACTGGGCGGCAATAATCCCGACAGCCTCACCGATATCAACCTGCCTGCCTGTAGCCAGGTTGCGCCCATAACACTTCTTACAGACTCCGTACCTTGTCTTACAAGTCAGTACGGAACGGATTCTGACACTGGTAATGCCGGAAGCGATAATCCTATTGGCCATACTTTCCGAAATTTCCTGATCTGCCGGAACGATAACCTCGTTTGTTTGTGGATCTAGGATTTCCTCAGCGGAAACCCTGCCTGTGATACGGTCTTCTAGCTTTTCTATAGATTCATTGCCATCTTTGATTTCTTCAACTGCAATACCATTTGTGGTCCCACAGTCATCTTCACGGACTATAACATCCTGAGCGACATCCACCAAACGCCTGGTAAGGTATCCGGAGTCCGCAGTCCTTAGAGCGGTATCAGCGAGACCCTTTCTGGCCCCGTGTGTTGAGATGAAGTACTCCAGAACTGTAAGTCCTTCACGGAAATTGGCCTTGATGGGCAGGTCGATAATTCTTCCGGACGGGTCTGCCATAAGTCCCCTCATCCCGGCGAGCTGCCTGATTTGCTGGATATTACCCCGGGCGCCTGATGTTGCCATCATATAAACCGGATTAAATTTATCCAGTGTGCTGAGGAGCGCCTTGGTGACGCTTTCGGTAGCCTCGTTCCAGATTCCGATTACTTTGTTATAACGCTCATCATCGGTTATCAGGCCTCTTCTATACTGCAATTCAACTGTTTCCACGCCCTTTTCAGCTTCAGCCAAAAGAGCCTTTTTTTCCTCAGGGATGGTAATATCTTCAATCCCGATAGTAACCCCGGCCCGGGTTGCGTATGTATAACCCAAGCTCTTTAAGCCGTCAAGCAGGGCTGCCGTCTGGGCATAACCAAGATCCCTGTAGGCTATGGCCACTATATTACCCAGCACCTTTTTAGTGGCCACCTCATTTATATAACCAATTCCCTCGGGAATAACCTCATTGAAAATGGCCCTTCCTGTCGTTGTTTCCAGAAGGATACCGTCTTGACGCCGCACCTTCACCTTAGCATGTAGTGATACATTGCCGGTAAGATAAGCCATTACTGCCTCTTCAACATCCTTAAATATCCGCCCTTCACCATGGGCTCCCGGTCTTTCAAGGGTCAGGTAGTAACAGCCCAGCACCATGTCCTGTGTCGGAGTCGCCACCGGCCGCCCATCCTTAGGGTTCAGGATATTATGTGCTGACAGCATCAGCAGCCGGGCTTCAGCCTGAGCCTCAGCCGAAAGGGGCACGTGAACAGCCATCTGGTCTCCGTCAAAGTCGGCATTATATGCTGTACATACCATGGGATGAATCTGAATGGCCCTGCCCTCAACCAGTACCGGTTCAAAAGCTTGAATCCCCAGCCTGTGAAGGGTCGGGGCACGGTTTAGGAGGACCGGGTGCTCTTTAATAACTTCTTCAAGAACATCCCACACCTCGGGGCGCACACGCTCAACCATTCTCTTGGCGCTCTTTATATTGTGGGCAAAGCCGTCATTTACCAGTTTTTTCATTACGAAAGGCTTGAACAGCTCCAAGGCCATTTCTTTAGGCAAACCACACTGATGAAGCTGCAATTCCGGTCCAACAACGATAACAGACCGCCCTGAATAGTCAACCCGCTTACCCAGAAGGTTTTGACGGAACCGGCCCTGTTTACCCTTAAGCATATCGCTAAGCGATTTCAGGGGCCGATTGCCCGGTCCGGTAACAGGACGACCGCGCCTGCCGTTATCAATCAAAGCATCAACGGCTTCCTGAAGCATTCTTTTCTCATTCCTGACAATAATGTCAGGCGCCCCAAGGTCTAATAGTCTCTTTAACCTGTTATTGCGGTTAATTACCCGTCTGTACAGGTCGTTCAGGTCAGAGGTGGCAAAACGGCCTCCGTCCAACTGAACCATAGGCCGCAGTTCCGGCGGGATAACCGGGATAACATCCATTACCATCCATTCCGGACGATTGCCCGATTTCCTGAATGCTTCGACTACCTCAAGCCTGCGGATGGCCCTGATTTTACGCTGCCCACTGACCTCCTTGAGTTCCTGGCGGAGCTCTTTGGCCAACTTATTCATTTCAATTTCTTCAAGGAGAACCTTGATTGCCTCTGCTCCCATACCAGCCTTAAACAGGTTACCGTATTTCTCCTTGTACTCACGGTATTCTGTTTCAGTTAGCAACTGCTTTTTCATCAGGGGAGTCTCCCCCTGCTCAATAACAATATATGAAACAAAATAGAGAACTTTTTCCAGGGATCGCGGTGACATGTCCAACAGCAGTCCCATCCGGCTGGGTATTCCTTTAAAATACCAAATATGGGATACCGGGGCTGCCAGCTCAATATGTCCCAGTCTTTCCCGTCTTACTTTGGATCTGGTTACCTCAACCCCACAGCGATCGCAGACAATACCTTTATACCTTACCCTCTTGTATTTCCCGCAGTGACACTCCCAATCCCGGGTAGGTCCAAATATTCTTTCACAGAACAAACCGTCGCGTTCCGGCTTTAATGTCCGGTAGTTGATGGTTTCAGGCTTTTTTACCTCTCCACTGCTCCATGCCCTGATCTGTTCCGGAGAAGCCAAACCGATGCGCATACGGTCAAAATTATTTACGTCCAACAAAGGGCCACTCTCCCTTCACCGTTTTTATTTAAAAGCCAGTGCGGCCGTAGAACTTTGCAGCTTATTCTTAGTCCTCATCCTCAAATTCGAAGTTTTCCTCAAGAAATTCCTCATCAAAATCCTCGGACTCTTCATCTGTTTCATCGCCCGGCGCTTCGAAGTTTTCATCACCTTCCTGCTCACCCTGAATGTCAATCCCCAACTCCTTGGCAGCTTCACTTACATCATCTTCGGCTTCTTTGATTTCTATTTCCACATCCTGCTCTGAGAGGACTTTGACATCAAGCCCCAGGCTCTGCAGTTCTTTGATAAGAACCTTGAACGATTCAGGGACTCCCGGTTCGGGAACATTTTCACCCTTTACTATCGCTTCATATGTTTTTACACGTCCTACAACATCGTCAGATTTCACGGTGAGTATCTCCTGGAGAGTATAGGCAGCGCCATATGCTTCCAAAGCCCACACTTCCATCTCGCCGAACCGCTGACCGCCAAACTGTGCTTTACCGCCCAGCGGCTGTTGGGTAACCAGTGAATATGGCCCTGTCGATCTTGCGTGTATCTTGTCGTCAACCAGGTGAGCCAGTTTCAGCATATATACATAGCCAACTGTTATCTGGTTATCAAAAGCCTGACCGGTACGTCCGTCAAACAAAGGTGATTTTCCGGCAGGCGGCAGCCCTGCTTCTTTCAGTGTATCCAGGACATCATCTTCGGAGGCCCCGTCAAACACCGGGGTAGCCATGTGAACTCCCATGGCCTTGGCAGCCCAGCCCAAATGCGTTTCCAGCACCTGCCCCAGGTTCATCCGGGAAGGAACCCCCAAGGGGTTAAGTACAATCTCTATGGGTGTCCCGTCAGGCATAAAGGGCATATCCTCTTCAGGCATAATCCGGGCAATAACGCCCTTGTTACCGTGGCGTCCTGCCATCTTGTCCCCTTCAGATATCTTCCTTTTCTGCGCTATGTAAACCCTTACCAACTGGTTGACCCCAGGAGCCAGTTCATCGCCGTTCTCCCTGGAAAATACTTTGACATCAACTATTTTACCTGCTTCACCATGTGGAACCCTGAGGGAGGTGTCCCTTACCTCCCTTGCTTTTTCACCGAATATTGCCCTCAAAAGCCTTTCCTCTGCCGTCAGTTCAGTTTCACCCTTAGGGGTAACTTTGCCCACCAGAATATCTCCCGGCCTGACTTCGGCCCCAACCCGGATAATTCCACGCTCGTCAAGGTCTTTTAACACATCTTCCCCAACATTCGGGATATCCCTGGTGATTTCCTCAGGCCCAAGTTTGGTATCCCTGGCATCACATTCATATTCTTCAATGTGAATGGAAGTAAAATAGTCTTCCTTGACCATTTTTTCACTAACCAGAATGGCGTCTTCGTAGTTGTAGCCTTCCCATGGCATGAATGCCACCAGCACATTGCGGCCCAGGGCAAGTTCGCCCATCTCGGTGGAAGGCCCGTCAGCGATGACGTCTCCCGCCTCTACCCTCACCCGCGAATCCACAATCGGCTTCTGGTTCATACATGTTCCCTGGTTTGACCTGGTAAATTTCATCAATTTATATTTATCGGTCTGACCCGAATCAGTTTTTATTACTATCTCATCAGCAGTAACTTTATGTATAGTCCCCGGATTCTTGGCCACCACTACAACACCGGAATCCTTCGCTGCCTTATGCTCCATACCTGTACCCACCAAAGGAGCTTCGGTACGCAGCAGCGGAACAGCCTGCCTCTGCATGTTGGAACCCATCAGGGCCCGGTTGGCATCATCATTCTCCAGAAATGGGATAAGAGCTGTAGCGATACTGACGACCTGCTTGGGTGATACATCCATATAGTCAATTTTTTCTTTGGTGACAACCATGATGTCATGCCCGTGCCTTGCATTTACCTTATTGTTAATAAATCTCTTTTCATCATCAAGCGGGGCATTGGCCTGGGCAACAACGTAGTTATCCTCCTCATCTGCTGTCAGATACTCTATGTCATCGGTAACCTGGCCCTTTTCTTTATCCACTTTCCGGTATGGAGTTTCGATAAAACCGTATTCATTAATCCGCGCGAAAGTACTCAGAGACCCGATCAGACCGATGTTGGGACCCTCAGGAGTCTCTATAGGACACATCCGCCCGTAGTGCGAGTGGTGCACATCCCGCACCTCAAAACCCGCTCTCTCCCTGCTCAGGCCTCCTGGGCCGAGAGCGCTGAGACGGCGCTTATGAGTCAGCTCAGCAAGAGGGTTGGTCTGATCCATAAACTGTGACAGCTGACTGCTGCCAAAGAATTCCTTTATGGCTGCAACAACAGGCCTGATATTAATTAGGACCTGAGGTGTGATTACATCAACATCCTGGATGGTCATCCGCTCACGAACGACTCTTTCCATCCTGGACAATCCGATACGAAACTGGTTCTGCAAAAGTTCGCCCACAGACCTAAGCCTGCGGTTCCCCAGATGGTCAATATCATCACCCCGCCCTTCCCCGTCAATGAGGTTGAGCAGATATCTGACTGCGGCAATAATATCGTCTTTGGTTAAGTTACGTATTTCAGGAGCAATCTGGACTTTCAGTTTCTTGTTTAGTTTATAGCGTCCCACACTGGCTAAGTCATATCTCTTGGGATCAAAAAACAGAGTTTCCAGTAGTGATCTGGCACTTTCCACCGTAGGCGGTTCACCGGGTCTCAGCCTTTTATATATCTCAACCAGAGCCTCTTCTTCGGAATCGGTGTTATCCCTCTCCAAGGTAGCCCTGATTCTTTCATCATCTTCAAAAAGATCAAGTACCTTTGCATTTGTTCCATGCCCCAATGCTCTAATAAGGACTGTTGCCGGAAGTTTTCGGGTCCTGTCAATACGAACAAAAATATTATCATTAGCATCTGTCTCAAATTCCAGCCAGGCACCCCTGTTGGGAATTATCGTGGCATTATAGAGCCTTTTTCCGGAGGTATCTATCTGCTCTGCATAATAAACACCCGGAGAACGCACTAACTGGCTAACAATAACCCGTTCAGCGCCATTGATAATAAATGTGCCCTTTTCTGTCATCAGCGGGAAGTCCCCCATAAATACTTCCTGTTCCTTGACTTCCCCGGTTTCCTTGTTTATCAGGCGAACTTTCACCCGTAAAGGCGCAGCATATGTAACATCCCGCTCTTTGCAGTCGTCAACACTATACTTGGGTTCCCCGAGGGTATAATCTACAAACTCTAGGATCAAATTGCCTGTAAAATCCTGAATGGGGGAAATATCATAAAACATTTCTCGCAGTCCTTCATTGAGAAACCATTCGTATGAATTCTGCTGAATCTCAATTAGGTTGGGCATTTCCAATACTTCCTGAATCTTAGCGAAGCTCAATCTCTCCCGCTTCCCCACCTTGATCGGATAAACCATTAAGACCTTCACCCCTTAACAAGACTTAGCTGTTACCTGACTCTTAAAAATTATCAGCAGATAGAAAAGAATAAATTTTGTCCTATCTGCATAAAAAGGTTAAGCTTCGCCAAAAGACGAATTTGAAGGCACTTGCGAAGCAGAGCCTTTTTATAGGTAAACATTTAAAAGCAAGGCTTAGTATAAACCTCGCTTTATACCTTTGTATATTTACATTCTTTACATTCTTTACATTCTTTACATTCTTTGCATTTCAGAACTACATCCGGCATCTATTTACTATTCCCTGCAAATGGTATTAGTATACATAAAACCCTTAGAAAGACTGATATTTCTGGCATTATAATACAATTGCATTATTTAATGATAGCACAATTAAGCATTAATGTCAATAACAACCATCGGCCTATTTCCTTTACAGATTCGAAAGCCCGGTTGACCCAGGGTTATGGTGAACTTGATGTACACCTCACCCAGGATAACCGGGCACCTTCACCATTTAACAGCTTACAGGCTACTTAAGTTGAATGCTCGCGCCGGCTTCTTCAAGTTTTGCCTTGAGGGCTTCGGCTTCTTCCTTGCCAATCTTCTCCTTAACAGGCTTTGGAGCCTCATCAACAAGAGCCTTTGCCTCTTTAAGGCCAAGCCCGGTGATTTCACGGACAACTTTGATAACATTAATTTTCTTTTCCCCTGCACCGGTCAGGATTACATCAAATTCGCTCTGCTCTTCAGCAGCAGCGCCGGCAGCAGCGGCAGCGGGAGCTGCTGCTACAGCAACCGGAGCAGCAGCGGTAACTCCAAACTCATCCTCAAAAGACTTTACCAATTCAGCAAGTTCCAATACGGTTAAACCCTTAACAGCTTCCAAAATCTCATTAACTTTAGACATTTATAATTCCTCCTTAAAATCAGTTAAATTTTAGTGTTACCAGCCGACCAGCGGCGGCTTAATAATTAGAGCAGCAGGTTTCTCAAACAAAGCTACGCCTCAGCAGATGCCTTCTGCTCCCTGACAGCATCCAGCACATATACAAGATTTCGCAGCAAGCCCTGCAAAGCGCCTGCGAATCCGTACATTGGCGATTGCATAGAGCCAAGCAGTTTTGCCAGGAGTACTTCCCTGGACGGAAGGTCAGCCAATGCCTTGACACTATCAGCATTAAGCACCTTATTCTCAAGGATGCCTGCCTTAATTTCCAAAGCCTTATGCTGTTTACTGAAATCGGAAATAACCTTAGCCGGTGATACTGGGTCTTCAAAGCTAAAGGCTATAGCCGTAGGACCTTCCAAAACGGGATCCAGACCTTCCAGGCCAATGTCATTGGCAGCAATCTGAATAAGGGTATTTTTAAGTACTTTGTATTCTATACCCGCTTCTCTAAGCTTGGTCCTAAGTTCGGTTACTTCGGCAACATTGAGTCCCCTATAGTCTGTAATAACTGCTCCCTTGGTCCTCTGAAGCCTTTCCTTGATTTCTTCAACTACCTGCTTTTTTGCTTCAAGATTTAACAACCATTCCACCTCCTTGACAATAACCCTGTTGAGCCGGTTCCCCGGAGAACTTTTTGTGAAAAAATCAAAGACCGCGGTAGACATACCGCGGTCCGAAATTTAAACAATAAGTTTAATTCAGAACCCCAGCCTCGGTTGGCAAACATTAAGCCTTTATGGCGCCAACTGTCTACAGCCCAATTCAGGTTATATATTTTATTAACAGGACATATTACATACTGAAATACCACAGCACATATTATATACTGAAAATATCAACTGGTCAATACTTACTTTACAGCCTTAAGAGGGTTAATTCTGATGCCAGGTCCCATTGTTGAAGACACGGTGATGCTCTTCAGATAAGTCCCTTTGGCAGCTGAAGGTTTGACACGGATCAGGGTTTCCACCAATGTCACAAAGTTGTCTACAAGCTTTTCAGCGTCAAAGGATACCTTCCCGATAGGGGCATGTATAATACCTGCCTTGTCGGTCCTGTACTCAATTTTGCCGGCCTTAACCTCTTTTACAGCCTTGTCAACATCAAAGGTAACAGTTCCGGTTTTTGGGTTAGGCATAAGTCCCCTGGGACCAAGTACCCTGCCCAGCTTTCCTACTGCTCCCATCATATCAGGAGTAGCAATAGCAACATCAAAATCAAGCCAGCCACCCTGAATTTTTTCTACCAGGTCTTCCGCACCGACTTCATCGGCGCCGGCGGTCTCAGCTTCTTTTTGTTTTTCACCCTTGGCAAAAACAATTACCTTTGCTGTTTTCCCAGTACCATGGGGCAGAACTATCGCCCCCCTTACCTGCTGGTCAGCATGCCTGGGGTCCACCCCAAGCCTGACAGCTACTTCAACAGTTTCATCAAACTTTGCAGGGGCAGCTGTCTTGACAAGAGAAATCGCCTCTGCAGGCTCCAATAATGTATCACGGTCAATATTCTTTAATGCATCCTGATACTTTTTGCCGTGTTTAGGCATTGCAGATATACCTCCTTTGTGGTTATAACGGAATCATCCTCCCACTTTTATGGCTAACAGCCGGTGAATCCGGTTTGCTCATAACTGTCAGAGTTGCGTTACAATCTTAATCTCCGATTTACATAGTTATTGACCCAAATTACCCTTCGATTTCGATGCCCATGCTGCGAGCAGTTCCTTCAACCATTCTCATGGCAGCCTCAACACTGGCAGCATTCAGGTCCTTCATCTTAAACTCAGCAATTTCACGTACCTTTTCACGGGATAACTTGGCAACTTTTTTCTTGTTCGGTTCCCCTGAAGCGGTCTCAATTCCGGCTGCTTTTTTTAACAGTACGGAAGCAGGCGGAGTCTTAGTAATAAACGTAAACGACCTGTCTTCAAAGACTGTTATTTCAACAGGAATTATCAGCCCGGCCTGGTTGGCAGTCCTCTCATTATATTCCTTGCAAAAGGCCATAATATTAACACCATGCTGACCTAGTGCCGGACCAACCGGGGGAGCCGGAGTAGCTTTGCCTGCGGAAACCTGTAACTTAATCATTCCCACTACCTTTTTTGCCATGGTTCTACACCTCCTTATATACAATGTGGTAAGACGGGCAAATGGTAAAATGCCCTCCCACTTACAGGCGTTTATACATCTTCGACCTGAGTGTACTCCAGTTCAACAGGAGTTTCCCGGCCAAACATAGAAACCAGTACTTTTAACTTGCCTTTTTCGGGATGGTTTTCTTCAATTATACCTACGAAATTCTCAAAAGGTCCTGAAATTACCCGAATATTTTGGCCAACCTGATACAGGCTTCTGGTCCTGGGCTCTTCCACTCCCATTTGCTTCAGGATCAGCTTTACCTCTGACTCGTGAAGCGGTATTGGCTTTGTCCCGGACCCGACAAACCCGGTAACTCCGGAAGTATTGCGCACCACATACCATGAATCATCAGTCATAATCATTTCAACCAGAACATAACCCGGAAAAACCTTACGCTTGGTAATCTTCTTTTTTCCGTCCTTGATCTCCACTTCATCTTCCATAGGCACCAAAATCCGGAAGATTTTATCACCCATGTTCATGGAGTCAACCCTTTTTTCCAGGTTAGCCTTGACCTTATTTTCATATCCTGAATAGGTATGTATGACGTACCATTGTTTGTTGTTTTCTAAATTACTATCCATAACACAAGGGACCTTCAGCCAAAGGCCCCCCACCCCCTCAAGTCTATTTCGGGTATTAAAAAGTCAACAGCCTGGCATCAATAACTGCTGCTAAATAAAAAATATCCGGTGCCCAGAGGCACTTAGCGGATCACAAGTGCGAGCAGTCTGCTCAGGATGCCATCAATAGCAAATATAAGGACAGCTATCATAGTAACTGCAACCAATACCACACTGGTAAATGCAATAATTTCGCGCCTGTTTGGCCAATGAACCTTTTTTAATTCATTCCAGGCACCTTTTAGAAATTTCTTCATATTGGCAACAGTTTGTCCCCTGCCGGCCCCGGAAGGCCCTGCTGCTTTTGCCGGTTTACCGTCTTTTTTGATCGGCATTTTCTTTACAAGGGGCTTATCCCCTTCATTTGACTTAACAGCACTCTTTTGTGATGACAACTTTTTCTTTTTAGTGTTTTCTTGGCCTTGAAGCGGTTCCTGGTTGGTTTCGACCATGTTCTCCCACACATCCTTAATACCATTTTTACCATGTGGTGCAAACGAAGAAATCTTTACTGTTAATTTCCAGACCTTACTTGGTTTCTTTATGAAGCGTATGACTATGGCAGAATTTACAGTATTTCTTCATTTCGATTCTCTCAGAATTGTTCTTTTTATTCTTATTAGTCTGGTAATTCCTGTTTTTACATTCCGTACAGGCGAGTGTAACTCCAACTCTCATTTCAAAACACCTCCCACAGCAATACACCGGATAAGCTGCCAGGTTTTTTTAAACTATTTTTTTGGGCAATAAAAATAAACCCGCAAAACCGGTTACCTCAACAATTTATCATAATTAATTTTGACTGTCAATAGTTTAATGCAACACATATTCATAGTTTACCTGTTTTTTCAACTTTTATAACAATATGGGCCAAAAATATTCATTGGCTTTCGAAATGACCTGGAATGAAATATGGTGAGTTGTTGCACCGATTTTCCGCACTGCCGCCTATGAGTCTAAGCTGCCATCCCACGGCAACAAGGCTCATAACGGCGTCAGTGCAAGGAAAATCTTGTACAAAAACTCACCATATGCCACGGTCATTTCCGAAGCCAACGATTGAGGCCAACACAAAAAGCCCAAGGCGCAATTAGCTTTGAATATAAAGGAGATTTATTCCCGAGAAACCTATATTAAAAAACTATCATTTACGTTGGTTAGTGAAGTTCCCATTATTTTAGCTTGAAGCTAAGAAGTGGCAGATATGTTCTGGAACAACGAGTCTGATGTCCGCTTGTCGGCCATGGCAGCTCTTAGCGCTTTAGCGCTTAGAGATGGCGATACCCTTGGGGTAAATCCGCGCAAGCGGAAGCCGGTCAGGGGCCTCCCCGATTCGTCGGAGTCTCACGCTTGTTTTTAGTGTGAGACGACGGTAACGAATTGGGGACCAAGCTGAATCGTAGCCGTTGTGAGGAACATGTCTGCCACTCCTTTAATTAAAACTAAAATTTATGAACTACCTAAATGTTAAGATTTTGATTTTCAGATTACGGTAATCTTTCTCCTTTTTACGCCGAAATTGCGCTTACCACCCCGGCACCCACAGTCCGGCCACCCTCACGGATAGCAAAACGCAGACCTTCTTCAACAGCGATCGGGGTAATCAGTGCAATGTCGATTTTGATGTTGTCACCAGGCATTACCATCTCAACACCCTCAGGCAGAGTAACAACTCCGGTAACGTCTGTGGTCCTGAAGTAAAACTGCGGACGATAGCCCTGGAAAAACGGGGTATGGCGACCGCCTTCTTCCTTGGTCAGAACATAAACCTCTGCCTGGAACTTGGTATGTGGGTTAATGGAACCCGGCTTTGCCAGTACCTGGCCGCGCTCGATTTCCTTACGGTCCACACCACGCAGCAGGCAGCCAACGTTGTCTCCGGCCTGAGCCTGATCCAGCAGCTTGCGGAACATCTCTACTCCGGTTACTACTGACTTCTTGCGTTCTTCAGTCATCCCGACTATCTCTATCTCATCACCAACCTTGACCAGGCCACGCTCCACACGTCCGGTGGCAACAGTACCACGTCCGGTGATAGAGAATACATCCTCTACAGGCATCAGGAACGGTTTGTCTATGTCACGCTCAGGTGTCGGAATATATGCATCTACTTCTGCCATCAGCTTCCAGATTGAGCCGCACCATTCACATTCAGGGGTGCCGCAGCCGCACTCCAGCGCTTTTAGAGCTGATCCTGCAACAATGGGAATATCATCACCGGGGAATTCGTATTCAGTCAGGAGTTCCCGGACTTCCATTTCTACCAGTTCCATGAGTTCTTCATCATCTACCTGGTCTGACTTGTTAAGGTATACTATGATGTAGGGAACACCTACCTGGCGAGCCAGCAGGATATGCTCCCTGGTCTGGGGCATCGGGCCGTCTGCTGCAGATACTACCAGGATAGCGCCATCCATCTGAGCCGCGCCGGTAATCATGTTCTTTACATAGTCAGCGTGTCCGGGGCAGTCTACGTGAGCATAGTGACGGTTCTCTGTCTCATACTCCACGTGGGCGGTATTGATGGTAATACCCCTTTCCCTCTCTTCAGGGGCATTGTCAATCTCGTCATACTTCTTGATTGAACTCCAGCCCTTTGTTGACATACAAGTTGTAATTGCTGCTGTAAGGGTTGTCTTGCCATGGTCAACGTGACCGATGGTTCCTACGTTAACGTGGGGTTTAGTACGTTCGTATTTTGCCTTTGCCATTTTAGCTTGCCTCCTTAAATCCTTTAAAGTGTTTTTTATTTTTATTTAATTTAAATTCCCTTTATATTTAGCGGTGTATCCCACCAAGCACACCTTATAGAAGCTTTGCCATTTTTGGCAGTTTTTATGTATTATTGTTTTTATGTATTATTGTTTTTATGTATTATTGCTTATATGTATTCCAGCTTAGTTGACGCTTCTATTAAATTTCTGTATTTCTACATGCACCTAAAAATTCCTTCCGCAAATTATTAATTAATTAAAAGTTGTCCTCCCAGGAACAAATTAAAAAGACAGGTATGTAATAACCTGCCTTGCCTTCTAATAATGGTGGCGGCGAAGGGATTTGAACCCCTGACACTGCGGGTATGAACCGCATGCTCTAGCCAGCTGAGCTACGCCGCCAAGAATGGAGCTGCTAACCGGGATTGAACCGGTGACCTTATCCTTACCAAGGATACGCTCTACCTACTGAGCTATAGCAGCAGCTAATTTTTTATTAAGACCTTGTTCATTAAAAAGTTAGCGGATAAGGATACCGCCAACAAAACAAGATTACTTACATTTGGTTGCGGGGGAAGGATTTGAACCTTCGACCTTCGGGTTATGAGCCCGACGAGCTACCAGCTGCTCTACCCCGCGACGTTGGCAAGTGTAATCTACACCTAGCTTACACATGCTTCATAAAAAATATTCGCCGGTCATAATGAATTGAATGGTGGAGGGAGAAGGATTTGAACCTTCGAAGGCTGAGCCGGCAGATTTACAGTCTGCTCCCTTTGACCACTCGGGAATCCCTCCAGATTAAATGGAGCCGACGATGGGACTCGAACCCGCAACCTGCTGATTACAAGTCAGCTGCTCTGCCAATTGAGCTACGTCGGCGACTGACAAAAACCATTATACCAAGTTTCAAAGTGCAGGTCAACTGTTTTTTTATCCCATAAAACCTAGGTTCTATGTGTTTGTTCCTTGTTAGTTTTCCCTTTTTTCCAGATATCTTTCAAGTTTCCTTTTTACTCTTTGCAGGGCATTGTCAATTGACTTGACATGCCTCTTTAAGTCGACTGCAATCTCCTGGTATGACTTGCCTTCAAGGTAAGACATAAGAACCTTCCATTCCAGCGAACTAAGAATCTCACCCATCTTTTCCTCAATGTCGTCAAACTCTTCTCTGCTGATAATCAGTTCTTCAGGGTCGGTAATCTTAGAACCTGAAATCACATCAAGCAGGGTAC
This sequence comes from Phosphitispora fastidiosa, assembly GCF_019008365.1. Classification (NCBI taxonomy): domain Bacteria; kingdom Bacillati; phylum Bacillota; class Clostridia; order Eubacteriales; family Peptococcaceae; genus Phosphitispora; species Phosphitispora fastidiosa. The sequence goes on from NZ_JAHHUL010000012.1 coordinate 93,090, forward strand.
GGTCGGAATCTTCATCATATATCGGTTTATTAAGTGATACATACGAATTAAGCGGAATATGCTTTTGGCGGGTTGCAGTTTTAATGGCGGTTATAATCTGCCGGGTTATGCAAAGCTCAGCAAAAGCCCTGAATGATGACAGCTTGTCCGACTTAAAGTCGCGAATGGCTTTGTAGAGACCAATCATCCCTTCCTGAATAATATCCTCTCTGTCTGCCCCGATTAAAAAGTAAGAACGAGCTTTAGCACGCACAAAGTTCTTATATTTATTAATAAGGTACTCTAGAGCACTATCATCACCATCTTTGGCGAACTCCACGATATCCTCGTCTAACATCACATCATAGGTGTCAAAGACTTCCCTTTGTGCACTAAGACTCATTAAAAAATCGCCTCCGCTCTACTTTATATACCAGTACCCGAAACGCTTGTCCCTTAACAGGGGGCAATCCTGAAACAGATATTAAATTGTAACAATATTAATTAAAACAACTTCCCTACAAAACAAAATGTCCCCAACCATAGCAGCCAGAACACTGTCAAAGAGATTATGGAGACAACCATTTGCTAATTTACATAACCTATTATACATAAAGGGTTCCCTCCCGTCAAGCAGCGAACTCAAAAAACAGGAGGAAAATCCCGGTTTCAAGCCAAATTCGCAATATTCTATTTTTGTCGACGTATTCTTTCAAGAAACTCTCTTGCTTTGTCGTCCAGTCGACCGCCAAGGTCCCTCCTGGCATCAGGCATTTCCAAGTATGGCTGATTTTGTTTGCGGTGTGCTTTGACCTCTTCTTCCAGTTCTCTGGCAGATAGACGAACCGCCCCTTTGCCAAAAACTATCCTTTGTTGAGCCCAGTCCGAAGTGGCTACAGTCATCCGGTCACCTTCCCCAACCTGCCCCGCAAACTTCTCAATAACCATATCCGCCGTCTCACCCTCAGCAGTGTATATCACTTCCACCCCATTGACAACCGCTCTTGAGCCGGTCCCCTTTTTCACCAGGTGGGCATCAAACACAACAACCACCTTCACCCCGCTTACCGCCTGGTAATCACTCATTATATGCAATAGACGCGCCCTGGCATGGTCCAGATCCTTCATAGTCATTTCCTTTAGTACAGACCACGAATGAAGTATATTATAGCCATCCACCAAAAGATATTCAGTCATTACGTATTTACCTTTTCCTTTTGCCTCAGTATCTCATAACAGAGTACTGCAGCCGCAACTGAGGCATTGAGGGAGTTGATTTGCCCCCTCATAGGAATACTGACAATATAGTCACACTTTTCCTTTATAAGACGGGAGATGCCTCTGCCTTCACCCCCAATAACACATGCCAGCGGCCCTGACAGCCCTTTACTCTGCCATATCACTTCACCGTCAACATCGGCGCCGACAATCCACAGACCCTCTTTTTTCAGCGTTTCCAGGGTTCGCGCCAGGTTCACTACCCTGGCCACCGGAACATATTCCACGGCTCCTGCAGATGCCTTGGACACGGTCCCGGTGAGACCCACTGCCCTTCGTTTTGGAATAATAACACCATGAACCCCGGCAGCATCTGCAGTTCGCAGTATTGCTCCAAGATTGTGCGGGTCCTCAATTTCGTCCAGCACCAAAACAAAAGGGGGTTCTCCTTTTTTACGGGCAGTATCCAGAATATCCGCAACTTCTACATATTCCATAGCAGGTACAAGGGCAACCACCCCTTGGTGGTTTTGGCCCCCGGTCATTTTATCCAACGCATTCCGCTCCACTTCCTGGATAGGAATCCGCGCATCCCGGGCTCTTGATATTATTTCAACAACAGAACCCTTGCCGGATCCTTTGGCCACAAGTACCCGGTGCACCTGCCGGCCGCTTTTCAGGGCTTCCATAACCGGATTACGGCCCAGTATGTAATCAGACATGCTAATTAATCCATCTCCTGTCAAACCTTTTTTAGTCTATCTATTTTACCACAGGACATTGCGCCTTCCGGACAAAACCCCTTGGCAATACATGGCGGGCCTGCTTTGGCAAATAATCCCGGAGCCACTTTTTTAACCTCAGACAGCATCAGGTTGGCAAGCCTTCGGATTTCCCACTGAGCCCGTTCACAACACCTGTGCTCAAAGAAATTGTACAGAGAGCGACAGTTAAAGGTCAAGACAATTTTTGTTTCACAGGCATTTGGCAGCACATACCTGGCATCCTCTTGATGTACTATTGAGGCTAACTCCTTATATGCTGAACCGATTTCCTTCATTATACTCGTAAATAATGCAGCAGCTTCCGGATTATTCTCTATAGATGGCGGAACGATAAAGGTAAAGTCATCAAGCCTGACATACCGCTGTGACTGCTGAGAATACGATGCAATCCTGTGTCTGACCAATTGATGGGTCAGAACCCGGCTGACACCCTCTGCAGAAAACGTAAAAGAGACATGCTCCGTAGGTGACCAGTGCCCAAGCTCAACCAGCATTTTAAGAAAACGATCTGCCTCTGCTTTATCGAGATTCTCCAGAATCTGTTCCGCTCCCGCAGGGGAATAGCACAGCTTTGCCGCGGCAGCTACGGTCCTGTCCGGGTCAGGCGTATGGTTAATCAGTTGTACTTTCAATGGTTAGTGTCCCCCTCTGCAGAAGATAATACAATTTCACGGGCAGCACTAAATATTTCATCAATCCGGTCTTCTCTCCCGCAAAAGGCCAGATAGCCTATCAGGGTTTCCAAAGCAGTACCATGCCTATAGTCTGATACCGACATGTTTTTAGGCGCCGAACCAGATTTGGCATTTCTGCCCCTCCTGACCACAGCCGCCTCTTCATCTGACAGGTTATCACTGATAGCTCGCAATACCCTTGCCTGTGTAGCTGCATTAACAAACTTGACAGCTTTTTTATGAAGGGAGTCTACTTTGGTATACCCGCAAGATATCAGGTATTTCCGTACATATAACTCATATACCGCATCACCAAGGTATGCTAGAACAAGGGCAGGTATTCCTGCCGGGTTTTCCTGCCCGTAAAAATTCTTCATGGCTCAGCCAACTCCTGTTTGCTATTTCAGCTTCCAGCGTACTCCCTGAGGAGTATCTTCCAATATAATACCGGTTTCCTTCAGCTTGTCCCGAATGGCATCAGCCATTGCCCAATCCTTCCGGGAACGGGCTTCCTGCCTGATATCAATTATCAGGTCCATCAGCTTATCGGACAAATCAGATTCATTCTGACTGTGTACGCTGTCCGGTTCAAACAGCCCCAGTACCTGGCCCAGCCTGATAAAACTGCCCTGCGCCTTTTCAAGGACTTCTTTTACCGGGAGGGGCAGCTTCCGGCCCGCATATGTATCCAATTTTTTACCAAAAGCATTGGCCTCCCTGGCCAGATCGAAAAGACTGGCGACTGCCAGAGCTGTATTGAAATCATCATCCATGGCTTCGCTGAAGTCCTGTTCCGCCTTGCCAACCGCCTCATCAAAAGCGGTGATTTCGGCATCCAGGGGGATGTCAGAATCCCCGAAGCTGACACTGTTCTTCAGCGCCGCAATATTGTCCAGGGCATTGTGCAGCCTGGAGAGACTTTTTTTATTCATCTCCAGTTTGGTATCATCAAAGTCCAGCGGGCTTCTGTAGTGAGTTGAGACTATGTAGAACCTGACAACCTCCGGGTCATATTTATCCAGAATTTCACGCACAGTAAAAAAGTTTCCCAGAGATTTGGACATCTTTTCTTCATTCACCGTGATAAAACCATTATGCATCCAATACCTGGCAAAAGGTCCACAACCCGCAAAAGCCTCTGCCTGGGCAATCTCATTTTCGTGATGGGGAAATACCAGGTCAAAACCCCCGCCATGGATGTCAAAGCCCATACCCAGGTATTTATTGGCCATGGCGGAGCATTCTATATGCCACCCCGGGCGTCCCATGCCCCATGGGCTCTCCCACCAGGGCTCCCCGGGTTTGGCTGCCTTCCACAGAGCAAAATCCATAGGATGCTTCTTGCGTTCATCAACATCAATGCGGGCGCCGGCCTGCATATCTTCCAGTTTCCGCCCTGACAGCTTGCCATATCCGGTAAATATGCCTACAGAAAAGTATACATCCCCATCCTTTTCATAACCATACCCGTTATCAATGATTTTTTGGATCATCTCAATGATTTCCGGCATATGGTCACTGACTTTGGGATGGATATCTGCAGGCCGCACCCCAAGGGCGCCGGCATCTTTATAATATTCCTTGATATACTTTTCCGCCAGCGCCAGGGCATCCATGCCCTCTTCGGCAGCCCGGTTGATTATCTTATCATCTATATCGGTAAAATTCTGAATGTACTTGACCTCAAGACCAAGGTACTGAAAATATCTTCTGACAGTATCAAACACAATTAATGGCCTGGCATTGCCCAGGTGTATCAGATTATACGTAGTCGGTCCACAGACATACATCTCCACCTTGCCGGAATTACGCGGCACAAATTCCTCTTTACGATTTGTCAAAGTATTATAAATCCTAACCGTCATTTCCGGGCCCCCTTGTTTCTTCGATTCTTCTTTCAAGCCGCCCCACCTTGCGCTGCAGGCACAGAATCATCTCAGCTACCGGGTCAGGCAGATTTTCATGATGGAGGTCTATAATATCCTCCACTTCCATATCAGCAATATTAATGCCATCCCTGATGACCACTTTCCCCGGGATGCCCACAACAGTAGTATTGGCCGGAACATCTTTAAGCACTACCGAGCCCGCCCCAATCCTGGTATTATCTCCAACTTTAATATTCCCCAGAACCTTGGCGCCGGTGCTGATAACCACATTGTTTCCTACCGTGGGATGACGTTTCCCCTTTTCCTTGCCTGTTCCGCCTAGGGTCACCCCCTGGTAAATGGTAACATTATTGCCTACTTCAGCCGTTTCACCGATGACCACACCTGTCCCGTGGTCTATAAACAGGCCTTCCCCGATTCGGGCCCCGGGGTGTATTTCAATACCGGTGATAAACCGCGAAAACTGCGATATGAGCCTCGGCAGCAGTATCATCCCTCTATTATATAAGTAATGTGATACGCGGTGAAACAAAAGGGCATGCAGCCCAGGATAAGCCAGTAAAACCTCCAAAAAACTCCTGGCAGCCGGGTCGCGCTCAAAAATAACCTTGATGTCTTTTTTAATCCTGCTAAACAATTTCTGAACCCTCCTCAGCAGCCTCCTGTCAATCCTTCAGACCAATAATCTGAGCCAACCTGACCAGAACCCTGTCCCGGCCCAGAACGGGAATAATATAAAACAGCTCCGGGCCATGCATCTGCCCTGTCAAGGCAACCCTTAGAGGCATATAAACTTTTTTACCGCCCAGTTTAAGCTCTTTTGTCAGTGCTTTAAGTACTCCCTTGGCGCTTTCCGGAGTCAGTTCTTCAGCTTCGGTAATCTTTTGCCTGAAGGCACGCATTACCTCTTGAACCTCAGGTTCCTCCAGAACAGCAGCGGCTTCTTCATTCTCCATTTTCACATGGTCATCAAAGTAAATTTTCGTATGTTCCGTTACCTGGGCAACATACTCCAGTTTTTCCTGAACAGAGAGAACCATCATTTTCAGCCATTCATACCTGTCAGGAGTAACCTCCCCGGTAACATAGCCGGCTTCACGAAGGAACGGGATGGCCAGGTCAGTAATTCTCCCCACATCAGTCTTCCGTATGTACGACCCATTCAGCCAGTTAAGCTTGTCGATATCAAAAACAGCCGGATTCTTGGCCACCCTGTCCAGGGAAAACTGCTCAACCATCTCTTCCAGGGTGAATATTTCCTCCTCACCGGCGGGGGACCATCCCAAAAGGGCCAGGAAATTAACCAGGGCTTCGGGGAGATACCCCTTGCTCCGGTAGGCTTCTATAGATGTAGAGCCATGTCTTTTACTCATTTTACTGCGATCCTTACCCAAAATCAGGGAGACATGGGCAAAATACGGGGTCTTCAGGCCAAGTGCGTTATAAAGCAGCAACTGGCGCGGGGTGTTGGACAAATGCTCTTCACCCCTGATTACGTGAGTAACCCCCATCAGGGAATCATCCAAAACAACAGCAAAATTATAAGTGGGAATCCCGTCTGATTTAACAATGACATAATCCCCGATACCATTACTTTCAAATATAACATTACCGCGCACCAAGTCCTGGACGATTACATTTTCATCATCCGGAACCCGGAATCTGATAACCCTTTTCCTGCCTTCCGCTTCCAGCCTGTTCCTTTCTTCAGCAGACAGGCTGCGGCATTTGCCCAGGTAACGCGGCAGCTCTCCCTTGGCCATACATGCCTGGCGTTCGGCCTCAAGCTCTTCCTCGGTACAGTAACAGTAGTAAGCCTGTCCCGTTTCGAGAAGCTTCCCGGCAGCTTCAGCATAAATATTTAACCGCTCTGTCTGCCTGTAGGGGCCGTGCTCCCCACCCTTTTTAATGCCTTCATCCCAGTCCAGGCCAAGCCATAATAAAGATTCCAGAATGTTCTCTTCAGACTCGGTACTGGACCTTTCCAGATCCGTATCCTCAATCCTTACTATAATCCGGCCTCCGTATTTCCTTGCCAGAAGCCAGTTAAAAAGCGCTGAACGGGCGCCGCCTATATGTAAAGGGCCCGTCGGGCTGGGCGCAAACCTCACCACCACAGAATTGTCCATTAGTCATGAAACCTCCTTAAAAACTCTAACACATTATACCATTTAATACTTCCCTTAATCAACAGATTATGTTTCTCTTAACAAACAGAAAACCCGCTGAAGAAAAAGCCCTTATTTCCTTTCGAAATAAAGGCCTTTTGCTATATCATTCCCCCAGCAGAGCAGCTCTAATCTGCTGAATAAGGCGATCCAGAATATCCAAAACCCTCTGTATCCAGCCTTTCACTTCTTCCTGCTTAACAGTATAAGCTTCAAGCTTATCTTTATATGATTGCAGCTGACCGGTCAAATCTTCTGCTCTCAGATTGAGCCCGCGAATTTCCTGCATTAAACCGGTTACCTCCTCAACCTGTCTGTTATTGAGATTCAGATTAAGGTCTCCGGCTACATTAATGACTATTTGCCTGATTCTCTCCGGGTTGGCTGTCCTTTCTGCGATCACCTGCTGTTTCACCAGAACAATAAATTGTACTGCCTTATCACGCCCTATTTCCTCGCCAAGGCTACCTGTTTCGACAAGCTCCCTGCTGGCTGCCTTTTTGGGCCTTTCGCCAAGTGATTTCCCTGTTGCCACCTCAACTGCCTTAAAGATGCCTGTAAGAGCCGCCGTGCCCGAAACCGGGAAAGGTGCCGCTACAGTCACCCCGGCATCCCTCACTCCTGCAGTGACCAGGGCATTGGCATACATGTCATCTGTTACCCAGGTAATATTTCTGGAAGTCACCCTGATTCCCTGACCCGCAGGCAGCATTTCCACCATCGCCGACGAAATCGCCCTTGTTCCCAGCGTCTCCTCCGGCACCAGTCCTGACAGGTATTTTCGTTCTTCAGCATTGGTAATCTCAGTAACAGGCCTGTCCGCCTGAGCCAGGTTGACACCGAACTCTGATGCCAGCATACTTCTTTGTGCAGCCGTCAAATCTGCTCCAAAGGTAATTACCTGTGAATAAGCGGCAGCCGCCGCTCCGGGGAACATAACTACAAATGCGGGAAGCATACTCATGAATACGAGCAGCATACACAAAACTACCGGAACCCTCTGGCTGAATTTCAACTAATCCCCTCCTCTTTTGGGTGTGGTATTATTATTTGTTGAAATCGTCCCGGTAATTCCCGCATCCTATGTAATTATCTTATACTCCGTTACTTCTTAATCCAGCGACAGCATGAGCAGCAATCCCTTCTCCGCTGCCCGTAAAACCTAAGCCCTCAGTTGTGGTGGCTTTTACATTTACAGCGGAAACCGGAACACGCATAGCCCCGGCCAGGTTTTCTGCCATATTGCTTATGTACGGGGCCAGTTTTGGTCTTTGAGCGACGATTATACTATCAATATTATTAACCTGAAAACCGGATTCACTAACGATTTCCATTACCCGTTCCAGAAGCATCAGGCTCGATATGCCTTTATATTTGGCATCGGTATCAGGGAAATGTCTGCCGATATCACCCTGTCCCGCTGCTCCCAACAGTGCGTCCATAATCGCGTGTGCCAGTACATCGGCATCAGAATGTCCTTCAAGTCCCTTTTCAAACGGAACCGATACCCCTCCCAGTATAAGCTCTCTGCCCGTTACCAGTCTGTGAACATCATACCCAATACCAAATCTCAACCAAGACCCCTCCTCTTCAAAATGGCCTCGGCAACTACGATATCTTCAGGAGTAGTTATTTTAATGTTTTCATAAGATCCGGGAATAACCTTAACGGGTACCCCCAGCCTTTCTACCAGAGCGGCATCATCTGTTCCGAAAAATTCTGAAGCGCTTGCCTGCCTATGGGCCTTCTGTATCAATTCAAGGCGAAAAACCTGTGGAGTCTGAATACTCCACAGTCTTTCCCTCATTAAGGTATCAGTTATCATTCCTCCGGCATCAGTTCTTTTAATGGTGTCCTTTACAGGTACACCGGCCACAACCGCTCCGGTAACCTTGGCCTCTTCAGCAAGCCTGTTTATCAGATCAACGGTCAGAAGCGGTCTGGCTCCATCATGAATCATGACATAATCGCTGGAGTCATTAATTGTTTGCAGGCCGCAGCATACTGAGTCCTGTCTCTCGCTGCCCCCGGCAACTACAACAGTAGGTTTGCTTATTCCATAATTGGAGAGTATTTCCTGACGGTAATACTCCTCTTCACCCGAAGCGCAGACCAACACTATGTTACTGATGACCTCGGCATCCTGAAAAACTCTTAGGGTATGCACTATAATAGGCATACCCCTAAGAAGTATAAATTGCTTATTCAGATAGCTCTTCATCCTTCTGCCCTGACCGGCAGCAGGTATAACAGCCGTAAACTTATCCAATCAGATTCACCTCATTGTAGGAGGATGGCGGATCGTGGTCAATGTTCTTTTTGTCAGCGGACTTGGGTTTGGCAAAAATCATTCTGCCCGCTGCTGTTTGCAACACACTGGTAACAATGACTCCTATGGTCTGTCCGATAAACCTCCTACCACCGTCAACAACAATCATTGTTCCATCATCGAGGTAAGCAACACCCTGCCCGATTTCCTTGCCGTCTTTAATAACCTGTACCAGCATCTCCTCACCCGGCAGCACAACCGGTTTAACCGCATTTGCCAGTTCATTAATGTTTAAGACCTTGACCCCGTGCAGTTCAGCGACCTTATTCAGGTTAAAGTCATTGGTAACCACTTTTGCATTCATCACCTGGGCAAGTTTAACCAACTTGCTGTCAACCTCGGCGATTTCTTCAAAGTCTTGTTCATATATCTGCACCATGACATCAAGTTCTTTTCTGATTTTATTGAGGATATCAAGGCCCCTGCGGCCCCTGTTTCTTTTCAGTAAATCCGACGAGTCTGCAATATGCCTGAGTTCTTCCAAAATAAAACCGGGAATTATCAGAGTACCCTCAATAAAGCCACTTTTACAGATGTCTGCAATCCTTCCGTCAATAATCACGCTGGTATCAAGTATCTTGCAGGACTGAGATGACTTAATATCTGTTTTGGTCTGCTTATCCTTACTAAACCGTGGCAGGAACCCGAGTAACTCTTCCTTTCTCTTCATACCCACACTCATACCCAGATATCCCAATAACAAGGTAACAATAATCCGTAATACTCCGCCAACCCACCAGGGAAGCCACGAAATAGCCGCCCCTAATAAAGTAGCTATTATAAGTCCGATTATTAAACCAATGGCGCCGCCTACCATTTCTTGAATTGACATCCTGATTAGCCTCTGTTCAAGCCAGGAAGTCAACCGAACTGTCCGTTCGATAATGCCCGACGCTAGAAGAATCCCCAATAAACCGCATAAAGAGGTAACAATACCTATAATCCCATAATGCATAGTCGGTTTTGTGATATCAACCCCGGCAATACTACCGGGTAAATAATAATAGCTTAACCCAAACCCCAGGCCGGTGAAAAGAACTATTACTATGATTCTTAAAGCCCTGCGAAACAAATTCATTCACCCCCTTTCCTTACGGTTAGCTTATGATTTTATTATTACCATTATACGCCAACTAATAACGTAGTATCAAGAAAAAGGTTATTATGTGATAATATACGGGAGCTTAGAGCCGCTTGCCTCCCACTTAAAGAAGCAGGTTGCGGTTATAAAAATAATACGTCAGAACTCTGACGTATTAAGCAAACACGGCGTCCAGCATAAGTTCAATTTTTTCTTCCTCTGCACCACGAGCCAGAACAAGTTCACTAATAAGAATTTGTCTCGCATTCTCCAGCATTTTGCGTTCCCCCGTGGATAAACCCTTTTCCTGCTCACGCAGAATAAGATTCCTTACAACTTCAGCAACCTCGTAAATATTCCCGCTTTTAATTTTTTCGAGGTTGTTTCTGTAACGGTGATTCCAGTTCTGGGACATGGTGTTTTGTTTTTCATGCAGTATATCAAGAACCTTCTGCACACCTTCTTCATTAATCACCTGCCGCAATCCGATTTCACTGACATTGTTTATTGGAATCATCACTTTCATGTCACCGATAGGCATTCTCATGATATAGTACTGTCTTTTTTCACCGAGAACCTCTTGTTCCTCGATGGCCTCAATCACACCGGCTCCATGCATCGGATAAACTACTTTATCTCCTACATTAAACATCATAGACCTCCTATAACGGGTTTCTATAATAGTATAGCACAAATAATCTGACAGTGTCAAATAAAAATGTATTATATCACATCTATTTCCAATATGTCAACAAAAACTTTTGGCTTTTATCACATTGACAGGTGAAGAGCAATCTAAGTATAATTAAGCCATGAAGAATTCTAATAAAATTGTAACAGGGGGGACACCATGAAAGATTTATTATGCGATGAATTTCAAAATACAGTCTCCGAACTGTTAATACGTCACCAGAGTGTACTTGATGTATTAAGCAAGCTCCAGGAAGCTTCTGCCCGCATTAACCGAGCGGTTACAAAATCTGTAACCAGCTGCGGATGTATTGAGGTAACGGCAAAGAAAAAGGATATCCCGGATAACATCTCCATATTGGAGCTAAAGCAGTATACCGATTCCCATCTTAATGGGAAACTCTGTCCCAAGTGCGAGGAAATTATTGAAGCCGAAATCGGTCGGACACTCTTCTACCTGGCAGCTCTATGTAATCACATGGATATCAATCTTTATGATGTCTTCATTAAAGAGCACAACAAGCTTTCAACTCTCAGGTACTTTAACTTTACATAATTGTATCTGCCTATCAGACTGCCTATTATCTGAAAAGAGCTCAAACCCCGTTTCCGGAGGGCTTGAGCCTTTTTTCATATTTTTTCTCCGGGCGCACTTATTGCCGTTTACCAGTGATGCCTGTCTAAAAGAACCTGATCTCTGTACCTTTTCAGCCCTTCCTTTATCGCCCTGGCCCTTACTTCCCCGATACCCTCCACATCATCAAGCTCCTCAATGGATGCATTTAAAATTCTCTGCAGTGAAGCAAAGGTGTCTACCAGGTTTTTTATTACCGGCCAGGGCAGTCTTGGGATTTTGTAAAGAATTCGGTAACCTCTTGGCGAAACAGACTGGTCCAGGATGCCGGCGCCGCCCGCATAACCCAAGGCACGGCACACGAGAGACAGGTCCAATAAATCTTCCGCATCCCACTGACCTATAGTATGGAGCACTTCCTCCGGGTTTTTGTCTTCATGCAGGTAATAATCTTCCACAATAAGCAGTCCGTCATCTTCAACATTTGCTATCAGCTCATCCATCTGCATACTGACAAGGCGACCCTCACTCCCCAGTTCTCCAATATATGTTTCAATCTCTTTAACTACTCTGACAACCATTTCAGTACGCTGCAAGGCCTTGGCGACATCATACAGGGTAACCAGATCCTGAAATTCCAGAGTGCTGAGTGTTGCCAGGGATTTATCCAGCACCACTTTATATTTTTCCAGGGTCTGTACCGCCTGGTTGGCCTTGGTAAGAATAACCCCGATGTCCCTGAGGACATACTTCCCGGACCCTTTATAGATTGTGATTACATTTCTCCGCTGTGAAATCGAGATTACCATCACCCCCGTCTGGCGGGCCACTCTTTCAGCGGTACGGTGGCGAATTCCGGTTTCCATAGAAGGGATAATGGAATCTGGTATCAACTGAGTGTTGGCATATAGAATTTTTTTAGCATCATTATTTAAGATGATAGCCCCATCCATCTTGGCCAGCTCATATATACCTGCCGGTGTCAGGTCAGCATTGATTTCAAAACCCGCATCAATGATTTCCATAACCTTAGAGCTGTCACCAATAACTATCAGGGCCCCGGTTCTGGCGCTGAGGATGTTTTCCAGCCCTTCTCTAAGGGGTGTCCCCGGAGCCAGTATTTTAATGGCTTTTAGGAATTCGCCATCAAGTAAATGCTCGTCTTTCAACTCTTCACCCCCAATGCTGTCTCAAATGCCTCATTAACTGTTTTTACACCAACTACATTAATTCCCGCAATATCCTTACACTGGATGGCGTTAGCCGTAGGAATGACAAAAGTGCGAAAACCTAATTTCGTCCCCTCATGGATTCTCTTAGCAGCTTGGCTGATTGCACGCACTTCCCCCGTAAGACCTATTTCACCCAAAACAATTGTTGACGGGTCAACCGGGATATCCTTGAAACTGGAGGCCAGAGCAACGGCAATACCCAGATCAACAGCGGGTTCGTCCAGCTTGACACCTCCTGCAGCGTTAACATAGGCATCCTGGCTGCTCAGGTGCAGTCCCACCCTCTTTTCCAAAACTGCCAGAATCAGGTTTAAACGGTTGTAATCAACCCCGCTGGTCACTCTCCTTGGATTACCAAAGCTGCCGGCGCTTACCAGGGCCTGTATTTCAACCAGCACAGGCCTGGTTCCCTCTATACCGGCTATCACAACCGAGCCCGAGACGCCGGTAGGGCGCTCGGCAAGAAATATTTCGGATGGGTTCGCCACCTCTGCCAGGCCCTGCTCCCCCATCTCAAAAACCCCGATTTCATTGGTTGAGCCAAACCGGTTTTTAACAGCTCTTAAAATCCGGAAGCTATGATTGCGTTCCCCTTCAAAATACAGTACAGCATCCACTATATGTTCTAACACCCGGGGACCTGCAATGGACCCGTCTTTAGTTACGTGTCCCACTATAAAGACAGGGATATTCCGGTTTTTAGCCTCCTGCATGAGGCAATACGTGCATTCTCTCACCTGAACGACACTACCGGGAGCAGACGGAATTTCTTCCCGGAAAATCGTCTGGATAGAATCAATGATGACCAGCTTCGGTGACAGGCGTTCCATATGGACCAAAATCTGGTCCAGTGAGGTTTCGGCTACCGCAAACAGATTTGCGTCAACAACCCCAAGCCTGGCTGCCCTCATCCTGATCTGCCTGACAGATTCCTCAGCCGTAACATACAGGGAAACACCCTGGTTTTTTGCTATAACTGAAGCCGCCTGAATGGCAATGGTAGATTTGCCGATCCCCGGATCTCCCCCGATAAGAACGAGGGAACCCGGTACAATGCCGCCTCCCAGGACCCTATCCAGTTCGGCGATCCCGGTAATCATCCGCTCCTCTGATATATCTGACACCTGGGTAATCGGTATCGGCTGCGAAACAACCTGTCTTGAACCACTCTTGGTTTTCTTTATATTTATTTCCTCAGAAAGGGAATTCCATGTGCCGCAGCCCGAACATCGTCCATACCACTTTGGCTCTTCATGGCCGCATTCCGCGCAAATAAACCTGGTCTTTATTTTAGCCACAGTATACCTCACAATCCAAACTTCTTAACTTTTAATTATATCATCGAAAAAGATGGTTCACAAGATACAGTTTGGCAGAAACACAGTGCAAAAAAGGCCGGCCAAATCCGGCCAGCCTTTTCCCTGATACATATCTATCTGCCTTATTTACCAAATAGCTGCCGCCTCATCCCTCATAGCAGCCTCCTAGGCGCCTGTGCCTACCGTATCTCTGGCTATCACAATTCCCTCTGCACCGGCATCGATAACCAGCTTATCCCCCTTTTTAAAGGCACCTGTCAGGATTTCCTCCGAGAGCAGGTCTTCTACGTATTTCTGAATAGCCCGGCGCAGAGGCCTGGCGCCGTACATGTGGTCAAATCCTTCTTTGGCCAGAAACTCTTTGGCATTCTCGGTAACGTCAATAATCAGCTCACTGTCCCTTAATCTTAAAGCAACCTCGTTCACCATAAGCTCAACTATCTGCTTAATATGTCCTTCATCCAGCGAATGGAATACAATAATTTCATCAATCCTGTTCAGAAACTCAGGCCTGAATGTACGGCGGAGTTCATTAGTTACTTTATCCTTCATATCATCATAACTTTTTTCCCTGCCTGCAGGCCGAAAACCGAGTGAGGTTTCTTTTTTCAGCATCTCAGCGCCGACATTTGAAGTCATAATCAATACGGTGTTACGAAAATCAACAGTGCGTCCCCTGGCGTCGGTGAGCCTGCCGTCCTCCAGTACCTGAAGCAGAATATTAAAGACTTCCGGATGAGCCTTTTCAATCTCATCAAGAAGAATTACACTATATGGTTTTCGCCGGACTGCTTCGGTTAACTGGCCTCCTTCATCATAACCCACATATCCCGGAGGTGCTCCGACAAGCCTGGATACGGCATGTTTTTCCATATATTCAGACATATCAACCCTGATCAAAGCATCTTCGTCACCAAACAAGGCCTCAGCCAAAGCCCTGGCCAGCTCAGTCTTACCAACACCTGTCGGTCCCAGAAAAATAAATGAACCGATAGGCCGTTTGGGGTCCTTAAGCCCGGCCCTTGCCCGGCGAACTGCCCTGGACACTGCCTTAACCGCTTCATCCTGTCCGATAACCCGCTGATGCAGGACATCCTCCATTTTCAGAAGTCTGGCGCTCTCTTCTTCAGCCAGTTTACTGACAGGAACCCCGGTCCAACTGGATACAATATGGGCAATATCTTCCTCTTCAACGGTCTTCTTTTCAAGCCCCTTCTGCTTTTCCCAGTCTTTTTTGATATTCTCCAGTTCTCCCCGGAGTTTTTGTTCACTATCCCTTAAACCGGCGGCTTTTTCAAATTCCTGACCCGAAATAGCAGCCTCCTTTTCCTGGCGGATTTTTTCCAATTCTTTTTCTTTGTCTTTCATTCCCGGGGGGGCAACATAGGTCTGCAGCCTTACCCTTGAGGCCGCTTCATCAATCAAATCTATAGCCTTATCAGGCATAAACCTGTCAGTAATATACCTGTCAGACAGCCGGACTGCGGCTTCAATGGCCTCATCGGAAATTTTCACCCGGTGATGGGCTTCGTAGCGGTCCCTCAACCCCCGAAGAATTTCGAGGGCTTCTTCAATCCCGGGTTCTTCCACTGTAATCGGCTGGAACCTCCTCTCCAGAGCAGGATCCTTCTCAATGTGCTTCCGATATTCATCCAGAGTTGTAGCGCCAATGCATTGAAGCTCCCCTCTTGCCAGAGCCGGTTTCAGTATGTTGGCAGCATCAATAGCACCTTCTGCTGCTCCGGCACCAATAAGGGTATGCAGTTCGTCAATAAAAAGAATAATGTTGCCGGC
This sequence comes from Phosphitispora fastidiosa, assembly GCF_019008365.1. Taxonomy (NCBI): domain Bacteria; kingdom Bacillati; phylum Bacillota; class Clostridia; order Eubacteriales; family Peptococcaceae; genus Phosphitispora; species Phosphitispora fastidiosa. The sequence continues at coordinate 108,822 of NZ_JAHHUL010000012.1, forward strand.
ATTCCTGATTTCTTCTATTACCTTTTTTAACCGCTCCTCGAATTCACCGCGGAACTTGGTCCCGGCAACCACCGATGCTAGGTCAAGGGTAACCACCCTTTTAGACATCAGGGTTTCCGGCACATTGCCATGGTCAATTCTCTGGGCCAGGCCCTCGGCAATGGCGGTTTTACCTACCCCCGGCTCACCTATAAGGACCGGGTTATTCTTAGTCCTTCTGCTTAATACCTGGATTACCCGCTCAATCTCTTTCTCCCTGCCTACTACAGGGTCTAGTTTGCCTTCCTTGCCCAGGACAGTCAAATCCCGGCCAAATTCATCAAGATTTGGAGTGCTGGTCTTGCTCTCACCGGATTTGGGTGTCCCACCCGATGGCTGGGCACCGTTTAACATCACCATAACTCCCTGGCGGACAGACTTAAGGTCCGCGCCAAGGTTCTGCAGAACAGTTGCCGCCACTCCTTCACCTTCCCTGATGAGGCCGAGCAAAATATGTTCAGTGCCAATATAGTTATGACCAAGGGCCCTGCCTTCCTCAAAGGAGAGCTCCAAAACCCTTTTGGACCTGGGAGTAAACCCGATATCGCCAATGGCCGCACCATTGCCCTTACCAATAATTTTCCCGACTTCTTGCCTGACTTTTTCAGACTCTATCCCCAAAGAATGCATAACCTTTGCAGCAATCCCGCCGCCTTCTTCGATTAAGCCCAGCAACAGGTGTTCAGTGCCCACATAAGGGTAATTCGACCGTTTGGCTTCCTCCTGGGCAAGCATCAGAACCTTTTGAGCCCTTTCCGTAAATCTTCCAAACATAGATGTCACCTCGCAGTTATCGTTATTTTTTCCCTGATAATTTCAGCCCGCAGCAAGTCCCGCTCTTCAGCATTTAAGTCCTTACCTGCCTTTTGAATAAGGAAAGCAGGTCTGGTAAGAATTATCAGTTCATTGATTTGTGCAAAATTTATGTTTTTCAATACTCCCAGTTCCACTCCCAGTCTGAGATTTGAAATGTTTTTCAGCGCCTCCTGGGAAGTCATCACTCTGGCGTGGCTCATTACTCCATAGGAGCGGAAAATCCTATCCTCAAGCACAGATTGATTGTCTTTGTAAACCTTTTCCCTGGTGGCGCGTTCCTGGGCAGCAATCCGTCTGGTCACTGTAAGCAGGTTTTTTACAATTTCTTCCTCAGTATGTCCCATGGTAACCTGGTTGGATACCTGAAAAATGTTCCCATAGGCTTCGGTCCCTTCACCGTAATACCCTCTTACAGCGAGACCAAGCTGGGCAATAGCAGCAACAACTTTCCCCACCTGTTTTGTCATTACCATACAGGGCAGATGCAGCATCACAGATGCCCGAAGCCCTGTGCCCACATTTGTGGGGCAGGAGGTCAGATACCCCTTTTTTTCACAGAAACTGTAATCCAGACTATTTTCCAGAATATCATCAGTCTCATTGGCCAGGTTCCAAGCCTCCTCCAGCTGAAGTCCCGGAAGAAGACACTGAATTCTGAGGTGGTCTTCTTCATTGACCATGATGCTGACAGACTCATCAGCCGCCAGGACCACGGCACGGTTAACCGGGTCTTTGATATGATGGGGACTTATCAGGTGCTTTTCCACTAATATTTGTCTTTCAGTGTCGGTTAATTCAGAGAGTAAGATAAACTCCGACCGGCCTGTTTTTTCCACTGCCACATCTTGTAAAGCCGCAGCCCTGACTCCCTGCAGAATCCGTTCAGCCTGTTCTTCCGACATAAAATGAGGAAAGGGATAATCCTTCAAATTTCTGGCCAGCCTGATCCTGGAGCTGATGACAACATCTATATCCGGCCCTATCCCTTCAGCCCACTTACTTTTCGCACTGATTAAAGTATCCTTTATCGTCATGAAGGCACCCCCTAACCTAGTTTCTTTTCCAGGCCGCGAATCTTATCCCTTATTTCAGCGGCCTTTTCATATTCTTCACGATCTACAGCAGCCTTCAGTTCCAGTTTTGATTCCTCGATTTGCTTACGCAGACCGATAGTACCTCCGGTTCTTTTGGGAATTTTGCCTGTATGCCCCGGATTGCCATGTATCCGCCTCAATACCGGTTCAAGTTTGTTCTCAAAAATTTCGTAGCATTTTGGGCAACCTAGTTTGCCCACTTGTGCAAACTGGGCATCGGTAAAGCCACAATGTTCACACCGGACTGTGGCCTCCCGCTTTTCTGGCATCGAAGGACTGCCGGCCACAGGCTGATTAAAGAGGTCAGCAAAAATATTATGCAGCATCCATTTAGGTTCACCGAATGCTGCGCTGTCTTCCTGAGCACAAATATCGCAGAGGTTTGTTTCGGTCTTTTTTCCATTAATTATTTTGGTCACATGAACTGCAGCCGGTCTCTTCTGACACTTCTCACATATCATCCCAAAATCCCTCCTCTTTTGTATCGTTTCCTTGATAACCCTGGTTCCGGGAAAATTATATTTGGCAGTTACGCCTTGCCAATGCTTAACCCCATATCACTGCCTTTCAGTACAGCGGTGTCACCGGGCAGGAAGTCTCCCTTGACAACGTACCGGCTAAAAGGGGTTTCTACTTCCTGCCTGACCAGCCTTTTCAGAGGACGGGCGCCATATGCAGCCTCATAGCCCCTGGCTGCCAGGTAGTCAAGGGCGCTGTCCTCATACCTGAGCTTTACCCCAACCGCAGCTTCCACATGCAGAGCCAGCCTCTTCAGGAGAAGTCCGGCAATTTTCCGGACATGCTCCTGTTCCAGAGCATGGAAAACCACAATTTCGTCAACCCTGTTAAGAAATTCAGGTCTGAAGTGCTGCCTCATAATATTTAAGACACTGTCTCTCATCCGCTCAAAATCCCCGCCGCTTTCCTGATGTGCTAATATCTCCTGGCTGCCCAGGTTTGATGTCATGATGACAACTGTATTCCTGAAGTTGACTGTGCGCCCGTGTCCATCTGTCAGCCTGCCCTCATCCAGTAATTGCAGCAGAACATTGAATACATCGTGATGGGCTTTTTCAATCTCATCAAGTAGTATAACCGAATAGGGCTTTCGTCTTACAGCCTCTGTTAGCTGACCGCCCTCCTCGTAGCCGACATACCCCGGAGGGGCTCCAATCAGCCTGGAAACCGTGTGTTTTTCCATGTATTCAGACATATCCAGCCGGATCATGCTGCGCTCATCATCAAAAAGTGCCTGTGCCAGAGCCCTGGCCAACTCAGTTTTGCCCACACCGGTTGGCCCGAGAAATACAAACGACCCAACGGGACGGTTGGGATCCTTAATCCCTGCCCTCGCCCGGAGTACGGCATCAGCAACAGCTCGTACGGCTTCATCCTGGCCGATAACGCGCCTGTGCAGTTCTTCATCAAGGTGAAGCAATTTTTCTTTTTCACCTTCCATCAGTTTGCTGACCGGTACACCCGTCCAGCGGCTGACTACCCTGGCAATATCCTCCGCATCAACCTCTTCTTTTAGAAGCATCCCAGTTTTCTGCTTTCCAGCCATAAGCGCTTCTTCGGATTTCAACTGTCTTTCCAGGTTATCAAGGCGGCTGTATTTCAACTCAGCCAACCGGTTAAGGTCATACTCGCGCTCAGCTCTTTCCATTTCCTGCCTGGTCTTCTCCATTTCCTGCTTTAAACCGCGCACCCTGGAAATAGCCTCTTTTTCCACCTGCCACTGAGCCTTCATGCCATCAGCCTCACTGCGCAGTTCGGCCAGCTGCTCCCTGATCTTGTTAAGCCGTTCTCCGGAAGCCTGGTCCTTTTCTTTTCCCAGGGCTGCTTCCTCAATTTCCAGCTGCATGATCTTTCGCGTAATCTCATCCAATTCTGTCGGCATACTGTCAATCTCAGTGCGCAGCTTGGCTGCCGCCTCATCCATAAGGTCAATTGCCTTATCAGGCAGAAACCGGTCCGAAATGTACCGGTCAGACAGCGCCGCCGCCGCTACTATGGCACCATCCTGAATGCGCACCCCGTGATGGACCTCATAGCGTTCCTTCAGGCCTCTTAAAATGGAAACTGTATCCTCAACTGATGGAGGATTGACTATAACCGGCTGGAAGCGGCGCTCCAGAGCGGCATCTTTCTCAACATATTTCCTGTACTCATTTAATGTAGTAGCACCAACTGTACGCAGCTCACCTCTGGCGAGCATTGGCTTAAGCAGGTTCCCCGCATCAACAGAGCCTTCGGCGGCTCCTGCGCCCACCACTGTATGCAGTTCATCAATAAACAGGATTATCTTGCCATTTGACTCCTGGACCTCTTTGAGTACCGCTTTCAGTCTTTCCTCAAACTCACCGCGGTACTTGGCGCCTGCTACCAGGGCACCCATATCTAAATTTATCAGGTGCTTATCCTTTAAACCCTCAGGAACATCACCCGCAACAATCCGCCGCGCCAGCCCTTCGGCAACAGCCGTCTTCCCTACCCCAGGTTCCCCGATAAGCACCGGGTTATTTTTGGTCCTCCGGGAAAGGATTTCAATAATCCTGCGGATTTCATCATCACGACCGATAACCGGGTCCAGTTTTCCCTCACGGGCCAACTTGGTAAGGTCACGTCCATACCGCTCCAGGGCCTCATAGGTCTCTTCCGGGTTCTCCCCGGTAACTCTCTGATTCCCCCTAACTGCCCTCAGGGAGTTAAGCAGGTTTTCCCTTGTTAGTCCAGCCTGGGCCAAGGCTTCCTTAGTCTCAGGCTCCCCCTCTTCAAGCAGGGCCAGCAGCAGGTGTTCAACACTGACATAATCGTCTTTCATGTCTCTTGCTTCCTTTTCAGCCCTGGCCAGGACGCGGGCCAGACCGCTGCCCATCGATAGAGAACCTTCATATCCCGTAACCACGGGAATCCTGTCCAGCAGTTGGGAAACCCTGCCGGCAAAGATATCCGGATTTACTCCGGCATGTTCCAGAAACCGGGGTGTCATCCCCCCATCCTGGTCCATCAGAGCAGCCATCAGGTGCTTTCCGGTAAGTTCCTGGTGATGCCGTTCCGCAGCCAGCTGCTGAGCAGCAGAAATAGCTTCCCTCGATTTTTGGGTAAAACGGTTAAAGTCCATATTTATGCCCCCTCCCCCTTATTTTTTATGCCTCAGCAATACCATCAGCATTGATTTCAAAATTACCGCCCTGTTCCTTCGGGCTTCAGGATGACCGTGGTCAGGCGCCGCCACCTCGATTACGGTTTCCATGAGGTGGGCCTCTCGCCGGGAAATAATATCTTCTTCAAAAAGATACCGAATCAAGCCTATGGCCTCGTTCATGCCAATCTGATCACCAATTTTTTCATAGACAATATCAAGCAGCTCTTCAGAATCCTCCAGAGGAATTCTGATTATGCGAATAAAGCCGCCACCGCCCCTTCTTGTCTCCACAATATACCCCCGGCTTGAGGAAAACCTGGTACTCAGCACATAATTAATCTGAGAGGGTACACAGCTAAATTTTTCAGCCAGTTCGCCGCGGCGGAAAATAATTACGCCACTGTTGCTCCGGCCTATTCTTGCCTTTATGTATTCCTCAATAATATCAGTAATATTTGCCATATGCGTCCCCCCTGCCAACCCTATTGTTTGACCTTATCTGACCTTTAATATATTATATACCCTTTTTGACCATATTATTCAAGTGCTGTATTTTCCAATTCTGGTTCCTATGCGCTTAAATTTCACATAATTTATTAGTTGCCGTGCCGCCACGTTATATTTATCAATTTTTCACCATTTTACCGGCTATATCTCTATATGATTCTATATGTTTTTTCATTTGGTCAGTAATCTGCTTTATTATATTTGACCTTTAGACCTTTTCTGACCTTTATCGACATTTTGGAAGAAAAATTCTCTTCTAAACAAAGAACTAATGTGGTAAAATGTAGATGGTTCGCCCCAGACAAAGTTTTCACCATAAAACATGGCTTGTTTGGTTATTTTTTTTGTTTATTTGTTATATTACTCCTACAAGATGCGTTAATGGAAAGAGAGGACTAATCAATGCTTAAATTATTTAAAAAGGACCTGGTCTTTCTCCACGCTCCAAGTGTTTACGATTTCAGAAAAGATACCACTATGTTCGGGCCAATAAGTGATGTTGTGCCTTCATCTCCCACTTTTGAAATGTATCCCGTGGGAATAACCAGTATCGCCGAAACCCTTGAGCACGGTGGTTTCAATGTGCAGATAGTTAATGTTGCCTACCAGATGCTGAGGAGCCAGGACTATGACCCCGAAAAAGTAATCGCCGGCATGAATCCAGCTGCCTTTGGCATTGACCTGCACTGGCTGCCACATGTTCATGGCAGTATTGAGCTGGCCAAAATATGCAAGAAGTATCATCCTGATATTCCGGTGATCTTTGGCGGCTTATCTTCAACTTATTACCATGAAGAGCTTATATCTTACCCATTTGTTGATTTCGTTGTCAGGGGGGACAGCACTGAAGAGCCCATGCTTCAGTTAATGAAGGCTATAAGGTATGACCTGCCCTTTGATAAGATTCCAAACCTGACTTGGAAAAAACCGGACCGAACCCCTGTGGTTAACCCGTTAACTCATGTACCCGAAAATATTGATTATATTTCGGTACCCTGCTACAGTTATGTGGTGCGGTCTGTATTCAAGTATGCAAATCTGCATAACACCGTGCCATATCTTGACTGGTTAAAATATCCGATTACAGCCCTGCTGACTGCACGGGGCTGTACCCAAAACTGCTCAATTTGCGGAGGCTCTGAATTCGCCTATAAAAGGGTGTGCAACAGGGACAAGCCGGCGTACAGGTCACCCCAGTCCCTGATAGAGGATATCAGGTTGATTCAGAAGCTTGGCCAGGCTCCGATTTTTGTGCTCCACGACCTGCGCCAAGCCGGCCCTGAGTATGTGGACGAATTCTTCAGCCTCTTGAAAAAAGAAAACGTCAAGAATGAATTGATTATCGAATTGTTCTGGGAAGCCGGCGATGAGTATTTTGCCAAAATTGCAGATGCAGTGCCAAAGTTCAGCCTGGAAATGACTCTCGAAACCCATATTGAGTCAATCCGGAAGATGAATGGAAAATTTGCCTGTTCTAATGAACAGGTGGAAAGCACTATTGCTTCAGCTTTTAAATATGGCTGTCGTAAAATTGATATCTTTTTCATGACAGGTATACCCAAGCAGACCTATGAACAAGCCATGGATTCTATTAATTACTGCCGTCACTTACTTGAAAAATTTGATGGTGATAAGAGACTGGCCCTCTTTATTGCACCATTGGCGCCATTTCTGGACCCTGGCTGTCTGGCCTTCGAGTTTCCGGAAAAATACGGTTACAAAAAGTTTTGCCACACCCTTGAGGACCATTATCATGCCCTTACTAAACCAAGCTGGAAACACATTCTAAGTTATGAAACCGACAGCATGACCCGTGATGAAATTGTGCGCTCAACCTATGAAGCCGCTCTCAGGCTAAATGCTCTTAAACATGAATATAATCTTATTGATGACGATGTTTACAAGCAGATAGAATTCCGGATTAGCAGCGCCCAGACTGTAATGGATGAGATAGACAAGATTATGGAGATTGAAGACGAAAACCGGAAACAAAAAGCCCTGAAAGAACTTAAAACTAAAGTTGAACAGATTAACCGGCATACAATTTGCGGCAAAGATGAACTAAAGTGGCCCATCACACAGCGGTTTGGAAACATCGTTTCCCTAGCCGGTGTTTTCACTGGGCTCTTCTTTACAGAAATGAGACTTTTTTACAACAGAGCTCGGCTGCTGCTGGGTCAGAAAATGCGCCCGATGTAAATAATATTATTAATTGTAGCTGATTATATTGCACCTATCAAAACAAGCAATCCGAAAGAAGCCTGGAATGTTTGCTAATGCCTACAGTCCAGGCTTTTCTCTATCTCCTGTCATGCTCTCCTTATTACCATATCCCGGTAATACATGTTTAATTGCACCATGACTGTTAGATAATGACCCCTGCTAACTAAGCCCGTTTTTATGGCAAAATATTATCGAATTCTGCCTGATATTCTATTTACGTCTCATCTATATATATGATAAAATTAGCTCATGACATTTGAGTTATTTTTTATGATTGGCTTGTGATTTTTTTTACAAGCTCATAAATGGGGGGAGAATATGTTTCGTAAAGATTTAGTTTTTTTACACGCTCCAAGTGTTTATGATTTTCGGAAAGACACCATTATGTTTGGACCAATCAGTGATGTTGTTCCTTCATCGCCAACCTTTGAAATGTACCCGGTTGGCATCACCAGTATCGCTGATACCCTGGAACAAAACGGCTTTAATGTACAGCTAATTAATCTTGCCTACCAGATGCTGAGAAGTCCTGATTATGACGTGGAAAAGGTTATTGCCGGACTTAACCCCAGAATATTCGCCTTTGACCTGCACTGGCTGCCACATGCCCATGGCAGTGTGGAGGTGGCCAAAATAGTCAAAAAGTATCATCCGGATACACCTGTTTTGTTTGGCGGCCTGTCGGCATCTTATTATCATGAAGAACTGGTATCATACCCATGTGTTGATTATGTCGTCAGGGGAGATTCTACCGAAGAGATTGTGAAACAACTCGTTATCGCAGTCAGGCAGGGAGTTCCGGTGGATAAAATCCCCAACCTTACCTGGAAGAAACCGGACGGTAAAGTTGTTGTTAACCCCCTCACCCACGTCCCGGACGATATGGACTATGCCTCAATTCCAAGCTACAAGTATGTTGTCCGCTCTGTTTTTAAATATGCCAGCCTGCATAACACCGTTCCCTATGCAGACTGGTTAAAGTACCCGGTTACAGCTCTGCTGACTTCCCGCGGCTGTACGCAGAACTGTTCCATCTGCGGCGGTTCGGCATCTGCATATAAGAAAATATGCAACAGGTCAAAACCTGCTTTCAGGTCACCTAAGGTTTTGATTGAAGACATCCTTTTTCTGCAAAACCTGGGGCAGGCTCCAATCTTTATTTTAAATGACTTTCGCATGGCAGGTCCCGAATTTACTGAAGAATTCCTAACATTACTGGAAGAGTCCAACATAAAGAATGAGCTGGTCTTTGAGCTGTTTTTCCCGGCCGGCGATGAGTTTTTCGGAAGACTGGACAAGGCCTTACCCCAGTACAGCATTGAAATTACTTTGGAATCACACATTGAGCGGATTCGTAAGTTTAACGGCAAACTACCGGTAAGCAATGAAAAGATTGAGGCATCCCTGGAATCGGCCTTGAGAAACAACTGCCGCAAAATAGACATCTTCTTTATGACCGGAATTCCCAAACAGTCTTACGAGGATGCCGTTTCTTCAGTAGATTACTGTGCTTATCTTCTGGATAAGTTCCAGGGTGATAAACGCCTGTGTTTCTTTGTGGCTCCGCTGGCGCCTTTTCTGGACCCCGGATGCCGTGCTTTCGAAGAACCGGAGAAGTTCGGCTACAAGCAGTTTTACCGCACCCTTGAAGAACACCGTCAGGCTCTCACCATGCCAAGTTGGAAATATATCCTCAGTTATGAAACTGACTCCATGACCCGGGATGAAATCGTTGAAGCCACATATGAAGCCGCCTTAAGGTTAAATCAGGTTAAGAAGGATTATGGCTTAATTGAAGAAAAACTTTATGCCGATATCGATTATCGGATAAGAATGGCCCGGGATATAATCAGGGAAATTGATGAAATAGTTAAACTCCCTCAAAGTGAGCAAAAGGCTATGAGAGAGCAAATGCGCCAAAAGGTTGAAGCCGTGAATAAAGCTACAATATGCGGCAATGATGAGCTAAAGTGGCCGTTCAAAGAAAGGCTGTCAAATGGTTTCACGCTTTTTAAGGTTCTGGTAGGTCTGTTCTTCAAAGAATGGTCCCTCCTGTTTAACAGGATCAGGCTGACATTAACAGATGATGACTTCAGGACAGTTAATAAATGATCTGGTTCATTAAATGATAAGTAAGCAAACCTCAAATGATAAGTAAGTAAACCTCCTCTCTCTATAATTTAAAGAACGCACATCACTGGTTGATGTGCGTTCTCTTTTACCCCCAAATAAAAAGACAGGTTTTCACCTGTCTGGAATTCTTTATGGCTCCCCGGGTAGGACTCGAACCTACAACCTACCGGTTAACAGCCGGTTGCTCTACCATTGAGCTACCGAGGAATATCTCAACGAATAATATATTAACATACTTTCAAATCTATTTCAAGTGCAATCCATTTCTAATTTTTTCAGCAAGAGCAAGATTAGATATTTATGCAGCATCTGAATTAAATAAATCGAAAAAACAGTAATCAGAAATCAAAGGGTGGTCCAACTGTATACCTGTTTACTGAGCAGATGGATCAGGGAATATCTCAGTAATCTTTGTCTTAACCACATATTGGGGCTTGGGAAGGTTTAGGTTCATCCCCTCTATCACTTTACAGACCTTATCATAGAGCTCCCCTTGATTTATCAGTTCTGCTTCCCCTTTGAACTGATAACTGACCATTTTTTTGTGATCTCCCACAATGATACATATTTTATTGTTTTCCATTAAGTTCTTCCGTGTTTTAGCAGAGAAAATGTCTGCAAAAATCAGGTGTTCATCATCCAAAACCTGCAGAGATCCTTTAAAAGATGCGTTGGGCATTCCGTTTTTGTCTGCTGTAGCAGCAACACATAGCTTTACTTCCTGGATATAATCTTTAATTTCTTTTGTTAACTTCGCCATACAAGGCACCCCCGTTTAATTGTTTTTGGTTTGCGCAAGCCGCTCGTGTTTGGTGAAAAGGCAACTTGTCACATCCTGACTTTAATTTTATATCCCCTGGCCAGTAATTTCAGTAAATTAATTTACATTGGAAAAACTTTTTAATGACCACTAATTGGGCAATAATCATTTTCCACAACCGATGAGTGAGGCAAAAACCAAAAAGGCCCAAGACCCCGGTCCTGAACCTGAATTTAAACATTGGCATTTTTTGCGCAAAAATCAGTTTTTATCATATAGTATTTCCCGTTGTAGCCTAGAATCCCTGACTCCTTCAACTCCCGCAAAACTTGAGAGACCTTTACTCTGGAAGCTCCAATCATGCTGCCCATCTCCTGCTGCGTAATTCTTAATTCTATAATCGTCATATTTGTTGTTATTTTTCCATATTCATTGGCCAGCCGGAGCAATAGCCGCAGCAGCTTCTCTTTTACTGATGCCCCTGAAGTTTCGCTGACCTGCTGCATTGCCGCATTCAACTTGCGGGCTAGATGGCTGATTATCTTGACCGCAAATTTAGGATTACGCTGAACTATCAGTTCTAAATCGCTCCTGTTAAAAGCACATAACCTAACATCTTCTAGAGCAACAGCGCTAAAAATCATTTCCTGTTCCTGAAATAATGCCGTTTCTCCCAAAACATCTCCTGGGCCAATGATATTGATAATAATTTCCCTGCCCTCCTCAGTGTTTTGAATCAGCTTCAGCTTGCCTGACTTTATCAGGTATATCGCATGATCATGTTCTCCCTGACGGAATAAATACTGTCCCTTAAGTACTGATTTGTTTAGCGCTCCAGGGCAGATGCTATAAAAATCATCGTTATCCAAACCCTCAAATAATAGTAATTCTTTTAAACAAAGTACACCTCGTTGCATTTAAACTCACCACTTTTATTTTTTGCCTTTGTTACATATTCGATAAAGATAACTCAACTTCCTCCAGTAACTCAAACCAGATAATCATAATTAATCTCTAGCTCTATCGCAAGTCTGAAGCTCGGGTCGCTGTTGGAGGACGTCAGACTCATCCTTCCGGAACATATCTGCCACCTGCCCGCCTGCTATTCATACAGAAGAACCACTTGCTCTCACAAGTGGTTCTTCATATTAAAATCCGGCAACGTCCTACTCTCCCAG